>NZ_JBFULE010000833.1:0-2254 GCF_056400485.1 Roseateles sp. P5_B10 | reverse complement strand
GTGCTGGGCGAACAGGGCTTCGTCGGCCTGTTCATCTTCCTGGCGCTGTTCACCATGGGCTGGTTCACGGCCGGCACCTTGCGCACGAAGGCGCGCGGCAAGCCCGAGACGCAATGGCTGTCGGACCTCGGCGGCATGCTGCAGGTGAGCCTGGCCGGCTATGCCGTGGGCGGCGCCTTCCTGAGCCTGAGCTACTGGGACCTGCCGTACAACGTGCTGGTGCTGGCCGTCGTCGGCCGGCGCTGGCTGGAGCGCAAGGAGTGGCTGCGGGAGAAGGAGGAGCCGGTCATCTACTGGCCCGAGTTCCTGAAGAAGCGCTTCGAGAAGAAGAAAAGCATCCCCCTGCCATGAAGCCCCTGTTCAGCCTGCTGTCCCCGGCCGGCGCGCGTGCGCGCCTGACCGTGTTGATCTTCCACCGCGTGCTGCGCGAGCTCGACCCGCTGTTTCCCGACGAGGTCGACGCGGCCCGCTTCGATGAACTGCTGGGCTGGGCCAAGTCCTGGTTCAACGTGCTGCCGCTGGACACGGCGATCCGGCAGCTTCACGATGGCAGCCTGCCGGCACGGGCTGCCGCGCTGAGCTTCGACGACGGCTATGCCGACAACCATGACGTCGCCCTGCCGCTGCTGCAGAAGCACGGCCTGCCCTGCAGCTTCTTTGTCGCCACCGGCTTTCTGGATGGCGGCCGCATGTGGAACGACACGCTGATCGAATCGGTGCGGCTCAGCGCCAAGTCCATGCTGGACCTGCGCGGCCTGCAGGACGGTCGCGGCGAGGACCTGGGCCAACTGGCACTGGGCGATACCGCTGGCCGCCGCGCGATGCTGGGCAAGCTCATCGAACGCGTGAAATACCTGCCTCCCGAGCCGCGGCTGGCCTGCGTCAATGCCATCGCGGCGCGCGCCGAGGTCAACCCGCCGGACGACCTGATGATGAGCAGCGAGCAGGTGCGCAGCCTTCGTCGTGCCGGCATGCAGATCGGTGCTCACACGGTCAGCCATCCCATCCTGGCCACGCTCGACGCCAGCCAGGCCGCCGACGAGATCGGCCGCAGCCGCGATGTGCTGCAGCAGCTGCTGGGCGAGAAGGTCGGCCTGTTCGCCTATCCCAACGGCAAGCCGGGGACGGATTACCTGCCCGAGGTGCATCCCGCCCTCGTGCGCGAACTCGGCTTCGATGCGGCCGTGTCCACGCGCTGGGCCGCGGCGCGGCGCGGCGACGACGTGTTCCAGATCCCGCGCTTCACGCCCTGGGATCGCGACCGGCTGAAGTTCGGCCTGCGGCTGGCGCGCAACCTGCTCAGCTGATGCGCCGCGTCCTCTTCATCGCCTATCTGTTCCCGCCGATCACCAACTCCGGCACGCGGCGCAGCCTCGCTTTCGCCAACCATCTGCCCGATCTGGGCTGGGAGCCGCTGGTGCTGAGCCTGGAGCCCGACCCGCGCTCCCACGTCGACTCGGAGCTGCTGAGTGAGGTCAGGCCTGGCACGCGGGTCGAGCGCGTGCCGCTGCAGAGCCGCGTGCTGGCCCGCCGCTGGGCGGGCTGGCTGCCCGGGCGCCTGCGTGAGCGCGCCGTCGCGGCGCTGGCCTGGCGGCTGCGTGCGCGGTCCGAAGTGCCCGACCAGGCCGCGGGCTGGCTCAAGCCCGCCGTCGAGCGGGCCCTGTCCCTGCGCGACAGCGTGGGTTTTGACGCCATCTACGCCAGCGGCTGGCCCTGGACCGGTTTCCTCATCGCCCGCGAGGTGTCGCGCCGCACCGGCAAACCCTATGTGCTCGACTATCGCGACCAGTGGACGCCCAGCGGCGACATGGCCTGGGAGCAGGTGTCGGCCGAGCAGGCTCGCGAGAACCCGGCGCTGGAGCGGCTGGCGGCGCGCGACGCGGCGGCCGTCGTCACCGTGACCCACGCACTGGTGGACAGCATCGGCCGCGACTGCGGCCGCGGCGACCTGCACCTGATCACCAACGGCTTCGAGCCGGCCGACTTCGCTGGCGAGGCCTCGCCCGTCGCTGATGGCCTGCTGCGCATCGCCTACACCGGCGTCTGGCGCCCTGGCTACGGTTTGCAGGACCTGTATGCGGCCATCGCCTTGCTTCAGGCCCAAGGCTGCCCGGAGCTTTCGCGGCTGCGCGTGCAGGCCGCTGGCTTCAAACCAGGCCCGGCGGCTGAGGCTGGAGTCACCGCATGGGTGACGGAGCTGGGCCCCGTGCCGCACGGCCAGGCCGTCACGCTGATGAAGCAGGCCGACCTGCTC
>NZ_JBFULE010000832.1:0-2256 GCF_056400485.1 Roseateles sp. P5_B10 | reverse complement strand
CTTCCGTCGTTCCAATGCGCAGCGTCAGGTTCTGCACCTGGGCGCTGGTCAGCGTGAACTGGATGACGCGCGCGTTGTTGACGTCCTTCCATTGGCAGGCCGGGAAACCGCTGGCCGCGCTCGACGTGCCCACCACAAAGGTGGCCGGCACCCAACCGCTCATGCGCACGTCCGACGGATGCATGGTCGTGAGCCTGCCGCCGTTCAGGAACTCGGCTGGCGTGCCGTCCCAGTTGCCGATGCGCCACAGCGCCGCCTTGGCTGAAGGGTCGGCGTTGATCGCCAGCGTGTTCAAGGTCGTCGTGCCGCCGGCCGTGACGGTCACGCTGCCGGTGTAGACCGCCAGCTCGTTCTTGTAGACCGTGAGCGTGTAGGTGCCCGGCCGCATGCCGGTGCTCTTGAAGAAGCCGTTGTTGGCGAGGTTGGCGCTGGCCCAGTACTGCGCCGTGCTGCTGGAGAAGCCCACCGTGTAGCTGTAGTTCGAATCGGTGCCCGACAGACCGACGCCGGCCACCGTGCCGCGGCCGGACGCAGCCACATAACCGTCCAGCGCCATCACCGAGAACCAGCTCGTATCCGGCGCCGACGGCGCACCGCCAGCGGTGAACATCAGCGTGTAGCTGTTCAACACCCCCATGCGGAAGGCCTCGGTCTGGCCCTCGCCGTAGTTGACGATATAGGTCAGCTCGTTGTTGGTGGACGTGATCTGGTTGAGCAGGCTGCGGTAGAAGGGCCCGCCGGAATTGCCTTCGTTGTTGTCCCGATAGAACCACAGCCCCACGCTGCCGGCGCTGTTGAGGCCGCCGAAGTACTGCCAGTCCTTCAGCCGCATGTTGGAGTAGTGCTTGGAGCGCGTTTGCCCCGCGCTGGAGGTGCTGCTGGAGAAACCGAACACGTCGCTCGCTTCGACCGTCGTGTCCGTGCCGCGCAGGTCCTGCGGCCAACTGCCGTTGCTAGCCAGGCCGCCGGGCAGGCCGGCCGGCCCTCCCTTGGAGAGCGCCGCGATGGGCACGCGCAGGATGAAGCGCACCAGGTTCAGCGTGTCGGGCTCCTCGGTGAAATAGGTGCCCATGTAGATGCGCGGCTCGCCGCTCTTGGCCATGTAGTAGTGCTTGAGCACGCCGCCGTTGGCGCTGAAGACGGTCACCGTGATCTTGACGTAGGTGCCGCCGCTGACCACGCCGCCGTTGGCGGTGGAGGCCGACGTGGCCGCACCACTGCTGCTGATCATCTGGGCCTGCACGTCGACAGCCGAGACGTTGCTGTAGAGGAAGTCGAAGCCGGAGTTCAGCTGCGAGCCACGGCTGGCATCGGCGTACTGCACGCCGTTGTAGAGTAGGCTGGAAAGGTCGCCCTTGGACTGGGTGCTGACGCCGTTGTCGTAGGCCATCACCTTGAACACCAGGCCGCCGCCGGTGTCCACCTGGTATTGCAGCTTGGCAGAACTGCCGCTGTCGTAGAGCGTGGTGAGGCTCAAGGCCGCCAATGCTGGCGTGGCCGTGGCCGTCGCCAAAAGCAGGCACGCTGCCGCGCCCAGCCGGCGCAAGCACCGGCGGAGGAAATCGATCCGCATGTTTTGTCTCCTATTGAGCCCGCCGTCTGCAGGTTCGCGCGGCCGGTGCTGCCGCGTTGCTGCGGCCGGGGCAGTCTAGGAACGGCCGGGCGGCCGCAACGCTCAACTTGGTGAGTGGATCGATAGCTGAGGTAACGACGCCACCACCCGATCGGCCAGCGCCTCGGCCCAGAGCGCATAGCCGCGCGGGCCGGGGTGGAAGCCGTCCTCGGCCATCAGCTCGACGGCATTGCGTTGCATGGCCTCGGGCAGATGCAGCACATGGCGTGATGCCTGGCCTTCGACCGACGAACTCAAGGCCACGTTGAAGCGCGCTGCCTGGCGGCCGAAGAACCAGCGCAGAGGCTGGGGCAGCAGCGGGAATCGCTGCATGGGCGGCGCTGCGCAGTGCACGCTCAGGCGCACACCAGCGCGCTCGGTCGCAAGGGCGTGGATGCGGTCCAACGCCACCAACGCCTGCGCAGGCGCGATCTGGTCAACAACGTCGTTGACGCCCAGGGAGGTGATCAGCACATCGGCCTGCACCACGTCCGCCGCCTCGAACGCCGCGAGCGCCTGCTCGCTGCGATGGCCGCTGGTGGCGATGAGCTGCCAGCCCACCGGCTGCCCGAGGCGCGTTGCCAGAGCCTGAGCGAGCCGGCCGGCCAGTGCTTCGTCCTGATGCGCGGCACCGACTCCAGCGG
>NZ_JBFULE010000831.1:0-2260 GCF_056400485.1 Roseateles sp. P5_B10 | reverse complement strand
TCGACAAGGAAGGTACGAGGAATGATCTCGGCCTGGGCGTTTGCCGTCAGCGCGTTCTGCAGCTGGGACTTGTAGGTCGTCTTCAGGTAAGTGACGCCGTTCAGCGAGTAGTCCAGGCTGCCGCGCAGCGCACCCGTATTGCGCACGATGCTGACGCCGGGGGATACCGTCGCAATCACCGCCGCGTCCTTTTCTTGATCGTCGAGGCGCAGGTTGTCGGTCCAGCTCRGTGACACGCCGATGCGAGGCTGRATGGCGCCACCGCCGGCACCAGCAGCAGCGTCTCCCTGCTGGGCGTGAGCCGCGATCGCACAAAGGGCGAGGGCCAGAGGCAGATGGCGCGGCTCAGGTCTGGGCCGAGTCATTGCTGCCATAGCCGTATCCGTAGCCGTAGCCATACCCGTAGCCATACCCGTAGCCGTAACCACCGGCAGCGTTGGGGCTGGCCTGGTTGAGCAGCATCATCTTGACCGGGCAGGTTTCGATGGCGGCGAGGGCCTGCTGGACGGCGCTCTGCGCCGTCTTCTCGGCATGGACGACGATGACGATCTGGCCCATGTGCGAAGCCAGTACGCGTGACTCCGTCGTCAGCAGCAGCGGCGGCGAATCGAAAATGATGATGCGGTCGGGATAGCGCTTGGCCATGTTGTCCAGCAGATGGCGCATGGCGTCGCTGGCCAGCAGTTCGGTCGCACGCGGGTGGGGTGTGCCGCTGGGCAGGATGGTCAGCTTCTCGACATTGGTGCGCAGCAGCACCTCGGACATCTCGACACGCTCTTCCAGCACGTCGAGCAGGCCGGGGCCTTGCGGCAGGCCCAGCATGCGCAACACCGACGGGCGGGCCACGTCGGCGTCGACCAGCATGACCGTGTTGTCCAGTTCGGCCGCGATGCTCAGCGCGAGGTTGATGGACGTGAAGCTCTTGCCTTCACCGGCCAACGCACTGGTCACCATCATCAGGTTGGCGTGGTTGATCGTCGCGGCGCCCTTGCCCATCGCGTTCTTGATCAAGGGGCGCTTGATGACCCGGTACTGGTCGCCCGTTTGCGAACGCGGCGTGTGGGGCATCAGGAAGCCCTGCGCGGCCAGCGCCACGACGTCCAGCTCCACGCGTTTGGACGACGGATGGAGCCCATCGTCCAGGACCGAGATGCCCACATGGGGCCGAGGCTCTGCCTGCGGCTGCGCAGGCAAAGCGGCGGCGGGCGCGGCCAAGGGCGCGACGACCGGCGGCTGCGCCGCCGCTGGCTGCGCCTGCTCGTCGCCGGGCAGCACAACGCCGGCCTGGCGCAGTTGCTCGAGCCGCTTGGCGGCTTGTTCAATCAGGCTCGTCATGTCAAACCACCTGCCGGCTCAGTTGCACAGCCAAGACCGTCAATGCGACGGCGAACATCGCCAGCAGCCCTCCGGCCCCCGCGGAGAAACGAATCAGGTCGACGCGCTGGCGGGCACGATCAGCATCCGTCACAAGCCGCGTCACGACACCCAGGATGGGCAATTCCACGCGGGTGCGCAGGTCGTTCGCGTCATGGAAGACGGGGCGCAGCTGGCTGGCGGCAAAGGTCGTGAACAGGCCGACGCCCAGGGCCGCCGCCATTGCACCGGCGAGCAGCAGCAGGCGGTTCGGCGCGACCGGCTTGGGATTGGCGCGCGGCGGGTCGATGACGCGGAAGTCCGCCACGCCGGACGCCACATCAAGCTCGCCGGAGATCGACGCCTGTTCGCGGCGCTGCACCAGATCCTCGTAGTTCTTCTTGTGAATCGCGTAGTCGCGGTTCAGCTGGGCAGCCTCGGCCTCAACCTGAGGTGCCGTCTTCAGCGCCACCAGGGCCTGAGAGTAGCGCCCCGAGTATTCGTCGACGCGGGCGCGCAGGGCCGCGACCTGGACTTCGGTCGTCACCAGGACGCGCACCAGTTCCTGCGTGGCCAGGCTGCCGCTGTTCTGGCCCACGGAAGCCGTCGGGACATTCATGGCGGCCTTGCGCAGCTCGGCGAGCTCGCGCTTTCTCTGCTCCTCGAGATCCTTGATGAGCTTGCGCGTGGCGATGATGTCGGGGTGCTGGTCGGTGTAGCGCTGCAGCAAGGCGTCGAGGCTGCGGCGATGCTCCGCCAGGCGGGCGTCGAGTTCAGGCGTGCTGACGTTGGCGTTGGATTCCTGAATCAGGCTCTGGGCCGTCGTCTGGGCGCCGCCGCGGGCCTTCTCGGCCTCCAGCTGGGCCTTGGCGGCATCGCGCGCATTGACAGCCTCGCGGAACTCCAG
>NZ_JBFULE010000830.1:0-2265 GCF_056400485.1 Roseateles sp. P5_B10 | reverse complement strand
GCGAATAGCCGCCACAGCGAGCGGACCACCCGCCCCGGCTGCCAGGCGGGCTGCGGCGCAACCTGCCGGGGGCGGCGAGCCAGCGAGGCGACGTCGGGTGGCGTCGCCGTCTGCGCATTGAAGGAGTGTTCGGACATCAAATCTCGGCCCGAGGCTGGGCTCGGCGATGGCATAGTGGAAACAGCTGGGCGAGGCGGACAAGACAGTGGGATGGCAGGACATGAGCGGCAAAGTGCAGTTGCGTTTCATGCGCCGCCATATCCAGGCCTGCCTCGCCGCTGGCCAATGGCGCAACAAGCCCCGGCCACCCGAACATCCCGATGCCGGACTGCATCAGCGCGGCGCTGAACTGCAAGCGCAGACGCTGGCCCGCTTCAGCCGGGTTCGGGCCGCCTGCGGCGAACGGGTGTTGCTGGTGACGCCGCCATCGCCGGCCGGGTGGGTGTGGTTCGAGGATCTGCGATGCGCGCTGCAACACATCGGTGTGGTGGTGCTGCGCGTCGACGATGAACAGAGGCTGACGCCGGCGTTGGCGGCCGACTTCCGGCCGACGCTGCTGCTGGGGCTGGACACCGACCGGCTGCATCAACGCTTTCAGGCCACCGGCATGGACCACCCGTCGCGTTGCACGCGGCTGCTGATTCCCGCGCGCGACGTGGCCGAATCGTGCGCACCGCTGAGTGCGGCCGAGGCGCGGCGGCTTGATCGCACGGCCAGCGGTGCCGGCGCAGACCTGCTGCTGTCGCTGCATGCCGAGCCCTTCATGCAGCGTTCGGCGGTTGCATGGATGCGCCTGGGCAAGCCTTTCGTGTGGCTGCCTCAGGCGGCCAGCCCGTTCCGCGACCGGCCACATGCCTGCGAGCGCGTGTTCGACTACGCGCACTTGTCGGTGGCCAATCCGCAGCGGGTCCGTGCCGTGTGGCACACGATGCGCCATATCCTCGCGCGGCACCACGGCCTGTTCGGTGAGCTCGAGACGTGGGGGTTCGGCGTGCCGCGGCTGCCGGTCGATGAGCATGCTCGCCACCAAGCGATGGCTCGCGTGTCGCTTGCCCCTTTGGTTGCTCCGCTGCTCGACAGCGCCGCAGACTTGACCCAGCGCGTCTATGCAGCGGCGGCCAGCGCCACCTTCCAGATCACCGAACTCAGTCCCCTGACCCGACAGCATTTCGATGAGGATGAACTCATTGCCGTGCCGCGAGGACCGACGTCGATGCGCGATGCCTTTGATCGCTGGCTGGATGATCGCCCGGCGCGTGAACGCGTCGCCGGTCGCGCGCTGGAGCGGGTGTACCGGGATCACACCAGTCTGCACCGCGCGGTGCAGCTCATCGACGAGGTCCGGGCTAGGCGCTGAGCGATGAAGTCGAGGCTCCATTTGCCCCTCCTGCTGTCAAGGCCGGCCCAGCCGGTCCAAAGCTCCTCGGTTGCCGGCGCACCCACAACACCCCGCCGATCGGCACGATGGCCGCGATCATCCAGGCAATGACGCTGGGATGCGGATCCAGGGTCAAGATGCCCACTTCCGCAAGGTAGAACCAACCCGCCGCCAGCATGCGATGGCCGTGGGCTCGCCAGCGCGGCCCCGGCGCCGTGCGCAGATCGTTGACCGCAAGTGCACCTTGCGTCAGTGCAGACCAGGGAAAGGCGATCACGTCGATGAGCCGGTGCGAGTTCAGCAGGCCCCAAGTGCCTGCCAGCACGCCGGCCRCCACCAACAAACCCACCCAGCCGAGTGCGCGCACGACCCAGCGCGAACGAAGGAACTGAGCACCGGCACTCAGGCACAGCACCAGAGGTTGCAACGAGGTCACGGCGCCGAATGGGTTGCGGGCGTCCACGGCAATGCCCACGGCCAACACCATGCTGGCCACGACCAACCCCATGAAGGTGCGGCCGATCAGCCTGTGATGCCGGCGCCAGGCACCGGCATAGGCCGCTAGCGCGGCCAGCCAGCAGAGCATCGCCCCGCATGACAACACCACGTGGATCTGGATGATCAGCCCGCGTGCGCTCACCGGACGTCCTCCAACGCCGGCACCACTTGCAGCATGGCCGCCCATTCCAGCCAGCTCCGGCGCCTACCCCGCAATTTCAACTGCAGCCCATGCACCTTGGCCGCCTGGCGAATGCCATCCTCCTGGCAATCTTCTGACAGCACCATCAGCACCTCCGTGTGCGTCAGGTCCAGTGCCGCCAACTGCTCGAACAGCGCATGAAAGTACTCGAACCCCACCCCGCAGAACCAAGCGCGCTCCGGCATCG
>NZ_JBFULE010000829.1:0-2267 GCF_056400485.1 Roseateles sp. P5_B10 | reverse complement strand
GGACATGGACTTCAATGCCGGCGGCATCGTCGAGGGCTCGCAAACGGTGGCCGAGGCTGGCGAGGCGCTGTTCCGGCTGATCTTGGAGACGGCGTCGGGCCGTCTCACGCTGAGCGAGCAGCATGGACTGGGTGACAACGAGTTCGTGCCCTGGCAGCTGGGCGCCGTCATGTGAGGCGCGCGGCGCCAGCGCCGCGCTAGACGGCGATGGCGCGCCGCGCAGCCGATTCGGACGGTTCGCCGATCCAGCGACCGTGCGAGGCCAGCAGATGGCTGCACATGGCCGCCGCTGCGGCCTGTGGGTTGCGCGCCTCCAGCGCGTGCAGGACTGCTTCGTGCTCAGCCATCGCCGCCTGCCAGGTGTGGGTTGACTCGACACGCCCGCTCATGCGCGAGGAGATCGGGCTGTGGCGGCCGTCGAACAGCGTTCCCACCATGCCGACAAGCACCGAATTGCCGCACATCTCGGCAATGCTGAGGTGAAAGCGCCGGTCCGCCTCGACAGGCTTGCGGTCATGGGCGTGATCTTCGCGCATCGCTTCCAACGCGTCCTCGATGCGCCTCAGCCCGGCCTTGGTGACCCGGGCCGCGGCCAGCGTGATGACCGCACTTTCGAGCACGACGCGCGCCTGCATGAGCTCGGCGGGGCTCTCGCCCAACGCGGGTGTCGCCACATTGCCGCGCTCGGTGGCGGCGCAGAGGTACACGCCCGAGCCGCCGCGGATCTCGACGCGGCCGTCAATCTCCAGCGCGATCAGCGCCTCGCGCAACGATGGCCGAGACACACCCAGCTGCAGCGCCAGCTCACGCTCCGCCGGCAGGCGTGATCCGTCGGCGATGCCTTCGGTCTCGATCAACGCTCGAATCCGGTCCGCGACCAGCTGATATTGGCGGCGGGCGTCGCCGCCGCCGCGAGGTTGACTGGCCATGGCTCACTTGAATCAAAAAATTGGACTGACCAAATGCTATCGCGCGCCACGCGAAAGATTCGGCTTCGCAAGGAAAACCCTGGCGAAATCGCTCAAGGATCTGACCGTTTGAGGCGCCATGCCGGCGCGAGGCTGGTCGTTGCCTCAGTCGGCGACAGCCGCCCCGGCCGGCGGATCGGACGGTTCGCCGATCCATCGGCCGTGCGACGCCAGCAGGTGGCTGCCCATCGCGGCAGCCGCAGCCTGCGGGTTGCGCGCCTCCAGCGCATGGAGGATGGCCTGGTGCTCCGCCAGCGCCACGTGCCAGGCATGCGTTGGCTCGAAGCGCCCGCTCATGCGCGAGGAGATCGGGCTATGGCGGCCATCGAACAGCGTTCCCACCATGCCGACAAGCACCGAATTGCCGCACATCTCGGCAATGCCCAAGTGAAAACGCCGGTCGGCCTCGACCGGCTTGCGCCCAAAGGCATGGTCTTCACGCATCGCCTGCAAGGCCTCCTCGATACGCTGCAATCCRGCCGGCGTGACCCGGGCTGCCGCCAGCGTGACGACCGCGCTTTCGAGCACGACCCGCGCCTGCATGAGTTCGCCGGGGCTGTCTCCCAGGGCCGACGTTGCCACATCGCCCTGGTCCTGGCCGGCACAGACATACACGCCCGAGCCGCCGCGGATCTCGACGCGGCCGTCGATCTCCAGTGCAATGAGTGCCTCGCGCAACGACGGCCGTGACACGCCGAGCTGCAAGGCGAGGTCACGCTCCGCCGGCAGCCGCGACCCGGCCTCTCGGCCTTCCGTCTCGATCAAGGCTCGAATGCGGTCCGCGACCAACTGGTACTGGCGGCGCGTGTCGCTACCGCGAGGGTGTTGAGCCATGTTTCCCTGGATGTGGCAATTGGACTGACCACATGCTAACGCCCCAAATTGCGAAACTCGCGGCCACGTCACGAAAATCCCACTGAATAGCCCCTTTGTGCAGGATCAATTAGGGTATTCACTGGTCTTACCAAAAAGTCGAAATGGCAAAGTGGCAATACCAAAGTGGTTTGACCGAACGCCGCAGGCCATCGGCCTGAAAGCGCGAACTGCCTTCGCTTCAGGCCGCCGCGACACCCTCCAGGTTCGCTGCACCTATTGATCCCTCTGCCGGCCGGCGCGCAAGTGCTGGCCGGCCCGTTCCCGCCGCCATGCCGAATCTTCTTTCGCGCCGTCTCGCCCAAGTGGCGCTGGCGGTTGCCCTGCCCCTCGCCGCCACGGCCACCCTCGCGGCCGACATGCCCCGCCTCGCCCAGCGCGACGGCCGTCACGCGCTGATCATTGACGGCGCGCCATTCACCATCC
>NZ_JBFULE010000828.1:0-2267 GCF_056400485.1 Roseateles sp. P5_B10 | reverse complement strand
CGCATGTAGGCCAGCGTGACGGGGTCGTCGGCAGCCGAGTAGCTGCTCATGAAGGCGCAGGACCGCGCGTATTCGCGTGACAGCACCTTGCTCTTGGCGGCGTCGATCATGGACGGATCGACGCTCTTGTCGCGCTGGCCTGTCACCTTGACGGCGTCCAGCGTGTTGGGCGCCCCGGCAGGCGCACTGGCGACGGCCAACTGCGCCTGGCTGGCCGGGCAGGCCAGCGCGAGGCACAGCGCCACGCCGACGAGCCCCAGGTATTCGGGCCGAGCGCCGGGCCGCTCCCAAGCCGGCCCGCCATGGCGATGTGCTCGCGGCTCGATGCCGCGAGCATCGCCGTCCCCCCGGGGGACCGACCGGGCTTGCCCGCGTTCAGCGGGGCAAGACTGGGCGAGGGGTTTCATTTCAACGCGGGCTGCGCAGCGTCATGCCCACCATGTAGCGGCGGCCGTTGTAGCCATCGCCATAGATGCTGGGAATGCCGTCGGCATAGTCTTGATAGCCGCCCGTCGTGGTCTGCGTGCGCTCCCCGGTGAGGTTGCGGACGTCCGCGAACAGCTCCAGGCCGTTCTTGAACCGATAGGAGACCTTTGCGTCAATGAAGGCGGTGCGGCTGCCGAAGATGGGGGCACCCGGGTTGTAGCTCGTCGGTGCGCCGCGGAAGCTGGTGCCGATGGACGGGAAGTTGTTAACGCCCACGCTGGTTCCGGTGTTCGGCGTGAACACGAAATAGCGCGCGGCCACCACCTGCATCGCCACGCGGGCCTGGAAGCCGCCGTCGTCGTACCACAGCGAGGCATTCCACGAATACTTCGGCTCGTTGACGACCGGCAGGATTTCGCCGCTGATGAGGTCCAGCGTCGGCGCGCCCTGGGTCGAACGCACGCGGCTGTAATTGGCGTCCACGCCGGTGTAGCGCAGGATGGACGGCAGGAAGGTGAAGGCGGTCCTCACGCCAAGCTCCAGGCCGCGGCGGGTCGACGCCGGGGCGTTGTCCCACTGGGCGAACGAGAAGTCGATGTCCTTCAGCGGGGTGCTGGTGATCGGGTCGACCGCATTGCTGGTGGCGAACACCTTGTTGTTGTTGCGGAAGACGCCGATGGTGGGCGCTCCGATCAGGCCCTTCTGGCGGAAGACGCCGACCGACACGCTGGTGTCGCGATTGGCATACCACTCCAGCGACAGGTTCTGGTTGACGTTGGTCTGCGGCTTCAGCGCCGGGTTGCCGAGCGTGCCCGAGCAGCCCTGGTCGGGGGCACTGTCGTCCGGATCGGCTGATTCCTCCACGATCTGGCTGTTGGAGCAGACGACGTTGGTGCCGCCCGAGGGCAGCAGCTTGGACACCGGCGGGCGGGCGATCGTCTTGCCGAGGGAGTAGCGCAGCGCGACTTTGTCGACAACGGGCCACAGCACCAGGTTCAGCGAGGGCATCACGTCGGTCGACTTGGCCTCGACCGATGCGTTCTGCGAGAAGGTGTTCGACACGAAGCCGGCGGGGGCCGTCGGGTTGTTGATATCGAAAGCGGCGGTTTTGCGCACCGAGCGGAAGGTCAGGTAGCCGGTGCCGGTCACGTCGGTCTGCACCACGCGCACGCCGAAGTTGCCTGCCAGTTCCATACCGAAGGGCAGGGCCCAGTTCGTGAACGGCACGCGGTCGATCTCGAAGTCCGTCATCAGATAGGCGGCCTTGGACTTCTCGGTGAACTTGGTCATCGGCATGTCGTAGACCTTGCCGTCGCTGGCCGTGCAGGTGCGGAAGCAGTCCAGACGCACCGGGATGCCGGCAAGCTGGAACATCTTGTCGACGTCGAGCTGGTTCCAGCCGTCGATCAGCGTCGCCGGGCGGTCCTTGGAGCCGCCGTAGAACTGGCCGGCCGGGGCCATGGTCAGCGTCTGGCGGATCAGTTCTTCGTACTGCGCCTTGGTGAACGTGTTGGTGCCCGCCACCACGCTGCCGGTGCCGTTGTTGAGCTGGTTGTTGGGGATGTAGCCGTAAGCGCAGGGCTGGCCGTTCGCGGCCACGGAGCCGGCGGTGTTCTCGCAGCCGATGACGTTCCAGCGCGTGTTGACGCCGGGCATGTACACGCCCGGCACGAAGCCGGCCGTGCCGAAGGTGCCGACCGGGTCCTTGATCGTGCCGCCGGCGCCGCTCCAGGTGGTGCCGCCGGTGTCTCGGTAGTTGAGGCCGCCCTTCAGCGAGGTCAGGAAGGGCACCTTGTCGACCAGGTTGTAGGCCAGGTCGACCTTGCCGGTCTTTTCGGTGC
>NZ_JBFULE010000827.1:0-2268 GCF_056400485.1 Roseateles sp. P5_B10 | reverse complement strand
TTCCGCCCGAGACCGAGCATGCGCCTGAAGTCGAGGCCCTGCGCCGCGCCGTCACTCAGCAGTTCGACCAGTACGTCAAGCTCAACAAGAAGATCCCGCCCGAGATCCTCACGTCCATCGGCGGCATCGACGATCCGGGTCGCCTGGCCGACACCATCGCCGCCCACCTGCCGCTCAAGCTTGATGCCAAGCAGGCCGTGCTGGACCTGGCCGAAGTGGCCAAGCGCCTGGAAAAGCTGCTCGACCTGCTCGAGCACGAGGTTGACATCCTGCAGGTCGAAAAGCGCATCCGTGGCCGCGTCAAGCGCCAGATGGAGAAGAGCCAGCGCGAGTACTACCTGAACGAGCAGGTCAAGGCCATCCAGAAGGAGCTCGGCGACGGCGAAGAAGGCGCCGACATGGAGGAGCTCGAGAAGAAGATCCTCGCGGCCCGCATGCCCAAGGAAGCGCGCAAGAAGGCCGACGCCGAGCTGAAGAAGCTCAAGCTGATGTCGCCCATGTCCGCCGAAGCGACGGTGGTGCGCAACTACATCGACACGCTGGTCAACCTGCCCTGGAGCAAGAAGACCAAGATCAAGCACGACCTCAAGAACGCCGAGGACGTGCTCAACGAAGACCACTACGGCCTCGAGAAGGTCAAGGACCGCATCCTTGAATATCTCGCGGTGCAGCAGCGCGTCGAGAAGGTCAAGGCGCCCATCTTGTGCCTGGTCGGCCCTCCGGGCGTCGGCAAGACCTCGCTCGGCCAGAGCGTGGCACGCGCCACCGGCCGCAAATTCATCCGCATGGCGCTGGGCGGCGTGCGCGATGAAGCCGAGATCCGCGGCCACCGTCGCACCTACATCGGCTCCATGCCGGGCAAGGTGCTGCAGTCGCTGACCAAGGTTGGCACGCGCAATCCGCTGTTCCTGCTCGACGAGATCGACAAGCTGGGCATGGACTTCCGCGGCGATCCGTCCTCGGCGCTGCTGGAAGTCCTGGACCCGGAGCAGAACCACACCTTCGGCGACCACTACATCGAGGTCGATTTCGACCTGTCGGATGTGATGTTCGTGGCCACGTCCAACTCGATGAACATCCCGCCGGCCCTGCTGGACCGCATGGAAGTCATCCGCCTGTCGGGTTACACCGAGGACGAGAAGGTCAACATCGCGCAGACCTACCTGCTGCCCAAGCAACGCAAGAACAACGGCGTGCTGGACGAGGAGTTGGATGTCACCGAGTCCGCCGTGCGCGGGATCATCCGCTACTACACGCGTGAAGCCGGTGTGCGTTCGCTTGAACGCGAGATGTCCAAGATCTGCCGCAAGGTGGTCAAGGGCATCCAGCTCAAGACCTACGAAGGCAAGGTCACCGTCACCGAGGACAACCTCAACGACTTCCTCGGTGTGCGCAAGTACGACTTCGGTCGTGCCGAGAAGAAGAACCAGGTCGGCCAGGTGGTCGGTCTCGCGTGGACCGAAGTGGGCGGCGATCTGCTGACCATCGAAGCCACCGCGATGCCCGGCAAGGGCAACATCATCCGCACCGGTTCGCTGGGTGACGTGATGAAGGAGTCCGTCGAGGCTGCTCGCACGGTGGTGCGTTCGCGCGCCCGTCGCCTGGGCATCAAGGACGAGGTCTTCGAGAAGCGCGACGTGCACGTCCACGTGCCCGACGGCGCAACGCCCAAGGACGGCCCGAGCGCGGGTGCCGCGATGACCACTGCCTTCGTGTCTGCACTGACCGGCATCCCGGTGCGTGCCGATGTCGCGATGACTGGCGAAATCACATTGCGCGGCGAAGTCACCGCCATCGGTGGCCTGAAAGAAAAGCTGCTCGCCGCTCACCGTGGTGGTATCAAGACCGTGATGATTCCGGAAGACAACGTCAAGGACCTGCAGGACATCCCCGAAAACGTGAAGAACCAGCTCGAGATCGTGCCGGTCCGATGGATCGAACGCGTACTCGAAGTCGCCCTGGAAGCCATGCCAACGCCGTTGCCCGACGAAGAGGTGGCCGTTGCGGCCGCCAAGCCGGAAGAGGCCGCGGCCAAGAGCACGGTGGTGCCGCACTGAGTGCGACTGGCTTGTCATCCGACCAAAAATTGGATTACAATGCCAGCTTCGCTAGATAGGCAGCTGCATAGCTGACTGACTAGAGAAATGAAGGAAACAAAGCGGGATTAGCTCAGTTGGTAGAGCGATACCTTGCCAAGGTATAGGTCGAGAGTTCGAGCCTCTTATCCCGCTCCAAGATTTTCCGAAAGGGAAGCCCAGGCTTCCCTTT
>NZ_JBFULE010000826.1:0-2270 GCF_056400485.1 Roseateles sp. P5_B10 | reverse complement strand
TACCAGATCACGTCGATCTTCGAGGAGTTCACCGTGCTCGAGAACGCGACGCTGGCGGCGATGGCCGTTGCGCGCCCACCCTGGCGCTTCTGGCGCCCACTGCTCGATGACGTGGCCGCGCGCACCGCTGCCGAGGAGGCCATCGGCCTGTCCGGGCTGTCGGCGCAGCACGGCTCGCCGGCCGGCGAACTCGCCTATGGCCAGCGCCGCCAGCTGGAGCTGGCAATGGCCTTGGCGGCCCAGCCCTCCCTGTTGCTGCTGGACGAACCGATGGCCGGCATGAGCGCGCAGGAGTCCATCGCCGTCACGGCACTGCTGCAGCAACTGAAAGGGCGCTACACCATCGTCCTGGTCGAGCACGACATGAACGCCGTGTTCTCGCTGGCGGACCGCATCACCGTGCTGGTCTACGGGCGCGTGATGTTCACCGGGACGCCGGACGAGATCCGCAATCACCCCGAGGTGCGCGCCGTGTACTTGGGCGAGGAGACGGTATGAATGAACGCAAGCCGTATCTGTCCGTTCGCGGCCTGCAGGCGGGCTACGGCCGATCCCAGGTGCTCTTCGACATGAGCTTCGACGTCCGGCCGGGCGAGGTCGTCACCTTGCTGGGCCGCAATGGCATGGGCAGGTCCACCACCGTCAAATGCCTGTTCGGCATGCTGCCCTGCCTCGCCGGCGACATCACCGTGGCCGGCGAACGGGCCAATGGCCGGGCGCCCCATCGCATCGCCCGGCAAGGCCTGGCACTGGTGCCTGAGGGCCGGCAGATCTTCACGGAACTGTCGGTCGAGGAGAACCTCGTGGCGACCGCCCGAGGGCCTGCGGCCTCAGGGCCGGCGAAGGCATGGACGCTGGACGGCATCTACGCGCTGTTCCCTCGGCTGAAGGAGCGCTGCACCAACCTTGGCTCGCAGCTTTCGGGCGGCGAGCAACAGATGCTGGCCATTGGTCGGGCGCTGATGACCAACCCGCGCCTGGTGGTGCTGGACGAGGCCACCGAAGGCCTGGCACCGGTCATCCGCGACGAGATCTGGCGAACCATCCGGCAGCTGAAGGCGGAAGGCCTCGCCCTGATCATCATCGACAAGAACATCAACCGACTGCTGGACCTGGCGGACCGCCACTACGTCGTTGAGAAGGGCCGTGTCGTCTGGAGCGGAGATTCCGACGCCATCCGCCGCCAGCCGGACCTGATCCACCAGTACCTGGGAGTCTGAGCATGAAGCTCTACGGTTTCTTTCGCAGCGGCACCTCGCACCGCCTGCGCATCGCCTTGAACCTCAAGGGCATCGCCTACGAACAGGTGCCCATCGATCTGCGCACCGAGCGACACATGACGGCCGAATACAGGCAAATCAATCCGCAGCAGTTGGTGCCGAGCCTCGATACCGGCGCAACGGTGATGACGCAAACCCCCGCCATCATCGAGTGGCTGGAGGAGTGCTTTCCCAAGCCAGCATTCCTGCCCGAAGACGCCCGGGCGCGAGCGATGGTTCGAGCGCTCGCGGCCATCGTTGGCTGCGATATCCACCCGGTCAACAACCGGCGAATTCTGGAAACACTGCGCCACAGCTTTGGTGCCGACGATGCAGCGGTGAACGAGTGGTGTGGCACCTGGATCGCGGCGGGGTTCGACGCGTTCGATGCACTGGTGGCGTCGCACGGCCGCAGTGGACCGTTTTCCTACGGTGACACGCCGACGCTGGCTGACGTCTACTTGGTGCCGCAGATTGAAAGTGCGCGGCGCTTCAAGATCGACATCAATCGCTGGCCGCGCCTGGCAGGCATCGACCAAGCCTGCGCCGGGCTTGACGCGTTCCGGCTGGCGACTCCGGCGTTGCAGCCGGATGCCGACAGACCCGCGGGGCATTGACCCGATTGGCGACCACGCACGATGGGCCAGGGCCTGGGCTGCACGTTCAGACGAGCACTTCCACGCAGGCCGGGTGGCCCAGGAAGCCTTCGGGGCTGGCGCTGCGGCCATAGGCGCCGCTCTGATAGACGACCGCGAGGTCGCCAATCTCGCCCTTGGCCATGTCCATGCGATCGGCCAGCAGGTCCAGCGGCGTGCACAACGGGCCGACGACGCTGGCCGGCTCGGTCGCTGATTCGCTGCGGCCCTGGGGTTCGACGGACGCCGGGTAGTTCTTGCGCAGCACCTGGCCGAAATTGCCCGAGGCCGACAGGTGGTGGTGCAGGCCACCATCGGCCACCAGGAAGACCTGGCCGCGCGAGACCTTGCGGTCGACGATGCGGCTGACATAGAT
>NZ_JBFULE010000825.1:0-2272 GCF_056400485.1 Roseateles sp. P5_B10 | reverse complement strand
GTGGCAGGGCGCCGGCGAGGCGCAGACGGCGCTGGCCTGGTTGCACCGCGGCGCGGCTCAGCAGAAGCTGCGCGGCCGCTACGACGAGGCCCAGGCGTTGTGGCAGCGCGTTGCTGCCGAGTCGCGCGAGCCGGCGCTGGCGCTGCAAGCCCGGCTCAGTCTGGCCGAATGTGCGCTACTGCATGACCTGCCTGCCGGTCGCCAAGCGCTGCAGCAGGTGCTGGAGCTGGCCGGCGCCGTGGCCGACCCGGCGCAGCGCGAGCAGATCGAGGGGCAGGCCCTGGCCGGCTTGATCGACAACGCCGTGTTCTCGGGCGACCTGGCGCATGCCGCCACGCTGGCCGAGCGCCTGCGCCCGCTGCTGCCGCGCCTGCCGCTGGCCGAGCGCTGCAATGCCTGTGAGGTGCTCATCGAGCTGGCCATGCGCGAGCCCGACATCCCGGCCGCCTGGGCGCTGCTGGGCCAGCTGCGCCAACTCGCACCGGCGCGGCCCTCGCTGCTGAGCTACGAAGGCCAGATCCACTGGTTCGGTGGCCAGGTGCGGGCCGCGCGCGATGCCTTCGAGCTGCTGCTGGAGCGCCATCCCGACTACTGTCGGGGCCTGACCATCGAGAGCGACCTGGGCGTGATGCTGCAGGCGCTGGGCGAGCTGGATCGCGCCGAACAGATGGCGCGGCGCAGCCTGCTGAGCTGGCAGGGCGTGGCGCATACCGAGACCTTGTCGCTGCTGATGCTGGGCCTCACGCTGACCAGCGCCGGCCGCTACGGCGAGGCGCGCGGCGTGCTGGACCGCGCGCTGGAGCTGGGCCGCTCGCAAGGTTCGGCCCTGTTCGAGGCCGAGGCGCTGACGCGGCGCGCGCGGTTGTACTGGCAGAGCGGCTGCCTCGATCTTGCTGAAGCCGACTTGGGCTTGGCCGAGCCCTTGCTGGCGAGCAGCCGCGACCCGCTGCGCGTGTCACACCTCGCCTGGCTGCGCGGCCTGCTGCGCGAGGCCCGCGGCCTGCCGCCCGATCCCTCTCTGGCCGAACGCTTGCGTGCGCTGCTGCCACGCAGCCAGCATCCGCTTGTGCATATCCGCCTGGCACGGCTGGAACTGCTGGCCGGCGATGCGGCTGCTGCCGCCCGCCAGGTCGCCGTCGCACGCGACGCCGGCCTGCTGGAGCCGCTGGCCGAGGGGCTGCTGCTGCAGGCCGAGGGGTTGCCGGCGCGCGACGCGCGGCCGTTGCTGCTGGAGGCGGTGGAGCTGGCGCAGCGCCAGGGCTTTGCCGAGCTGCTGAGCCGCGCCGATGCGGCGCTGCGCGGGCTGGCGCCGGTTCAAGGACGCTAGGGCTATTCGGTCTTGATCGGCTGGCCCAGCAGTCGCAGCACCTCGCGCACGGCCTGGGCGCGGTCCTGCGGGCTGGAGAGCTGCTTCTCGACACGCAGCTTCTCGTTGCCCACCAGCTTGATGTTGCGGTTCTTCTGCACCAGATCGATGACGCGCATCGGGTCGATGGGCGGGTTGGGGCGGAAGTTGATGTTGATCAACGTCGGTGCCGCGTCGATCTTGCTGACGCCGTAGGGCTTGGCCAGCACACGCAGGCGGTGAGTGTCGAAGAGGGTCTGGCCCTGCGTGGGCAGCTTGCCGAAACGGTCGGTGATCTCCTCCAGCATGGCGTCGATCTGCTCGTTCTTCTCGGCCGTGGCCAGGCGCTTGTAGAGGGACAGCCGCACCTGCACGTCGCCGCAGTAGGCATCGGGCAGCAGGGCCGGGGCGTGCAGGTTGATCTCGGTGGTGGCGGCAAAGGGCGACAGCAGGTCGGGCTCGCGGCCGGCCTTGAGGGACCGCACGGCTTCGCTGAGCATGTCGTTGTAGAGCTGGAAGCCCACCTCCATCATGTTGCCGCTCTGATGCTCGCCCAGCATCTCGCCGGCGCCGCGAATTTCAAGGTCGTGCATGGCGAGGTAGAAGCCCGAGCCCAGCTCTTCCATGGCCTGGATGGCGTCCAGGCGCTGCAGGGCTTGCTTGGTCAGGCCCTGCATGTCCGGCACCATCAGGTAGGCATAGGCCTGGTGGTGGGACCGCCCGACGCGGCCGCGCAGCTGGTGCAGCTGGGCCAGGCCGAACTTGTCGGCACGGGCAATGATGATGGTGTTGGCGCTCGGCACGTCGATGCCGGTCTCGATGATGGTCGAGCAGAGCAACAGGTTGTGCTTGCCGGCCACGAACTCGCGCATGACGCGCTCCAGCTCGCGCTCCGGCATCTGGCCGTGGGCGATGACGATGCGCGCC
>NZ_JBFULE010000824.1:0-2276 GCF_056400485.1 Roseateles sp. P5_B10 | reverse complement strand
GAGTTGGGGCTCTGAAAAAGAGAAACGCCGCCCGGCTTGTGGCCGAGCGGCGTTGGAGGGTGGGATCAGCCGACCCGAATCATGCCTCGAAAGGCAGCTTCACCTGGCTGAGATCCTTGCGGGTTTCCACGAGCACCAGCGGGCCCTCGTCGACAACGGCGACCGCTGCCGGCTCGCGGCCCAGCGGGGCCGGTGCGGGCTCGGCCGCGATGGCGGCCTGCACAGCGGCGATCTTGTCGGCGTCGGAGTTGACCCATTGCAGGCCGGCACCTTCGGCGATGGATTGAAGCTCGCCCATCGGCAGCTTGAAGGCTTGGACAACCGGCGCCGGGGCCGGCGCAGGTGCAGCGACCGGAGCCGGCGCGGCGGCCACGGCTGCGGGCGCCTGGACCGGCGCAGCAGCATTGGCCATCGCGTCTTCGATCAGCGAACTCTGCATCGGCGCGGCGGCCGAAGCGGCCTCCTCGCCAGCAGTGGCTTCCTGGCCTTCGACGGCACCTTCCTCACGGCGGCCTCGGTTGCGATTGCGACCGCCGCGACGGCGGCTTTCGCGGCCATGGCCCTCGGCGTCATCACCTTCGACGGGCGGCGTGGTTTCGGCGCCTGCGTCAGCAACAACTTCAGCCGGTGCTTCGACGCCGGCTTCTGCCGTGCCTTCGGTGCCCGTCTGATCGTCGCGCTCGCGGCCACCACGGCGACGGCGGCGGCCACGGCCCTGGCGCTCTTCACCGGCCGGCGTGTCGCCAGTCGGAGGCAGGGCGGCTTCGGCCTGGCTGTCGACAAAGGCCGGCGGCGCGTCGTGGACGGCGGCCAAGTCTTCGCTCAACGGCGCGGCAACCGGCAAGGCGGCCACGGTCTCGACCGGCGGGCGCTCCTGGCGCTCGCCCCGTGGGCGGCGCTCACCACGCTCCGGGCGGTCACCACCGCGTTCGGTGCGCTCACCACGTTCAGCACGCTCACCACGTTCGGTGCGCTCGCCGCGCTCCGGGCGTTGCTGCTGTTCAGGCTTGTCARCGCCTTCGGCGCGCGGCTTGYGGTCACCGCGTTCGCCGCGCTCACCGCGGGCTTCCTGCGGCTTGCCATCGCGGCGGCCACCTTGGCCACGCGGCTCGTTGCGCTCACCGCGTTCGCTACGCTCGCCGCGCTCACCACGGCGGCCACCGTCGCGGCGACCATCACGGCCGCCTTCGCGCTTGGGCTTGTCCGTTGCGGCGGGCGCCGCTGCGGGCGCCTGGACAGCAGGTGCCGGGGCCGGCGCGGCATCGCCACCGCCGAAGAAGCTGAACAGGCGGCTGAAGAAGCCCTTGGCCTGCGGTGCTGGCGGCGGGGGCGCAACGACGGGCGCCGGTGCGGGCGCGGCCGCGACGGGCTCGGGCTTCGGTGCGGCGACCGGCGCGGGCTGCTCGGGCAGGATGCCCTTGATGACCGGCTCCTGCTTGTTCTTCTTCTCGACGTCGCCGCGGCGCGTGATGCCGACCTCGTCGGTCGGCTCCTCGATCATCGTGTAGCTGGCCTGCAGGTTCTCCAGGCGTGGGTCGTCGTGGCGCAGGCGCTCAAGCTTGTAGTTCGGCGTCTCGAGGTGCTTGTTGGGCACCAGCAGCACGGTGACGCGCTGCTTGAGTTCGATCTTGGTGATCTCGGTGCGCTTCTCGTTCAGCAGGAAGGAGGTCACTTCCACCGGCACCTGCACGTGCACGGCGGCGGTGTTGTCCTTCATGGCCTCTTCCTGGACCATGCGCAGGATCTGCAGTGCCGAGGACTCGGTGTCGCGGATGTGGCCCGTGCCGTTGCAGCGCGGGCAGGTGATGTGGTTGCCTTCGCTCAGCGCCGGGCGCAGGCGCTGGCGGCTCATTTCGAGCAGGCCGAACTTGCTGATGGAGGCGAACTGCACGCGGGCGCGGTCCTGGCGCAGTGCGTCGCGCAGGCGCTGTTCCACGTCACGGCGGTTCTTGCTCTCCTCCATGTCGATGAAGTCGACAACGATCAGGCCACCGAGGTCGCGCAGGCGCATCTGGCGGGCGATTTCGTCGGCCGCTTCGAGGTTGGTGCGGGTGGCCGTCTCTTCGATGTCGGTGCCGCGGGTCGAGCGGGCCGAGTTGACGTCGACCGACACGAGGGCTTCGGTGTGGTCGATGACGATGGCGCCGCCGGACGGCAGGTTCACCGTGCGGCTGAAGGCCGTCTCGATCTGGTGCTCGATCTGGAAGCGGCTGAACAGCGGTGCGTCGTCGCGGTAGCGCTTCACGCGATGGCCCTGGTCGGGCATCACGTGGTTC
>NZ_JBFULE010000823.1:0-2279 GCF_056400485.1 Roseateles sp. P5_B10 | reverse complement strand
GGCCTCGTAGAGCACGACGTCGGCCGGCGCGCGGCGCGGCTGGTGGGCACGCGCGTGATTCACGGGTGGTGGCGCGACACGCGCCTTCAGCGCCTGCGTCGCGTTGTCGCGCGCATCCAGCGAGCGCGGGCCGTCCGGGTGGCCCAGCTCGTAGCCGTGGTGCTCGGCCCGCCAGCCGAAGTGGCCGACGATCTCGCGCGCGTACGGGTCCAGCAGCAGCTTGTGCGGGTTGAAGCGGTGGCCCTGTTCGGGCACATAGGGACCGTGGGCGCGCAGGCCGTAGACCAGGCCGGGGCCAACGCCGGGCAGGAAGCCATGGAACACGCCGTCATGCGGGCCGTCCAGCGCGTAGCGGCGCAGCTCGCGCTGGCCTTCGCCGTCGAAGACGCAGAGCTCGATGCGCGTCGCGTGCTCGCTCGCGAAGGCGAAGTTGACGCCGCCGTCACGGGCGAGCGCTCCCAACGGCTCGTGCCAGCCGGGTTGCAGATCAGGCAGATGAGCCATGGACTCAGCGCCCGCTGGGCCGCCCCGAGGGCGTTGGCGCCCCCTCGGGGGGCAGCGAACAGAGTGAGCGTGGGGGCTTCATTACTTCAGATCGGAACGAAGAACAATGTAGCCAGCGGCGGCAGGTTGATCGTGATGGACAGGCGCTTGCCATGCGCCGGCATCGCCTGCACGGGCAGGCCCGCCGCGGCGACGCCGTTGCCCATGTTGCTGCCGCCGTAGTAGGCCGAATCGGTGTTGAGGGCCTCGCGCCAGGCGGTCACGCCGTCGGGCACGCCCAGCGAATAGCCCTCGCGCGGCACAGGCGTCATGTTGCAGACGACGACGACCATGCGGCCCGTGCCGTCGCGGCGCACCCAGGCGTAGATGGAATGCTCGGCGTCATGGGCACTGATCCACTCGAAACCGCCCTGCTCGCAATCCAGCCGGTGCAGGGCCGTGTGGTCGCGGTAGAGCTTGTTGAGGTCGCGCACCAGGCGCTGCACGCCGGCATGGCGGTCGTCTTCCAGCAGGCCCCAGGGCAGGCTCTCGGCATGGTTCCACTCCTGGCGCTGGGCGAACTCCTGGCCCATGAAGAGCAGCTTCTTGCCCGGGTGACCCCACATGAAGCCGTAATAGGCGCGCAGGTTGGCGAACTTCTGCCAGTCGTCGCCGGGCATCTTGGCCAGCATGGAGCCCTTGCCGTGCACGACCTCGTCGTGCGAGATGGGCAGCATGAAGTTCTCGCTGAACGCATAGATCAGGCCGAAGGTCATCTTGTCGTGATGCCAGCGGCGGTTGATCGGGTCCTCGGCCATGTAGCGCAAGGTGTCGTTCATCCAGCCCATGTTCCACTTGTAGTGGAAGCCCAGGCCGCCCGCGTAGGTGGGCGCCGAGACGCCGGGGAAGCTGGTGCTCTCCTCGGCCACGCTGATGGCGCCCTCGATCTCGCCGACATGCTCGTTCATCTCGCGCAGCATCGAGATGGCCTCGAGGTTCTCGCGGCCGCCACGGATGTTGGGAATCCATTCGCCGGCGGGCCGCGAGTAGTCGCGGTAGAGCATGCTGGCCACCGCGTCCACGCGCAGGCCGTCGACGCCCCAGCGCTCGATCCAGTAGGTCGCGCTGCCGATCAGGAACTCGCGCACCTCGGTGCGGGCGAAGTTGTAGATCAGCGTGTTCCAGTCGCGGTGGAAGCCTTCCTTGGGGTCCGCATATTCGTAAAGGCGCGTGCCGTCGAACTCGGCCAGGCCGTGGGCATCGGCGGGGAAGTGGGCCGGCACCCAGTCCAGCAGCAGGCCCAGGCCCTGCTCATGGCAAGCCTTGACGAAGCGGGCGAAGCCCTCGGGCGGGCCGAAGCGCGCACTGGGGGCGTACATGCCCAGCGTCTGGTAGCCCCAGGAGCCGTCGAAGGGATGCTCGCTGACGGGCATGAGTTGCACATGCGTGAAGCCCATGTCGACCACGTAGGCGGGCAGGTGCTCGGCGAGTTCGTCCCAGGTCGGGAAGTCACCGGCCACACCGCGGCGCCAGGAGGCGGCGTGCACCTCGTAGACGCTGATGGGCGACTCGCGCCGGTTGGCGCGCTCACGCTGGCGCGGCAGCGGCGTCGGCTCGGGCAGGGCCGCGACGACGCTGGCCGTCTCCGGCCGCAACTGGGCGCGGCGGGCATAGGGGTCGGCCTTGAGCGGCAGCAGCGCGCCGTTGCCGTTGACGATCTCGAACTTGTAGAGATCGCCTTCGATGGCGTGGGGCACGAAGATCTCCCACACGCCGGCCAGGTGGCGCAGCCGCAT
>NZ_JBFULE010000822.1:0-2280 GCF_056400485.1 Roseateles sp. P5_B10 | reverse complement strand
AGCGCCTGGGCTATGAGCTCTATTTCCCCGACTTCGGCACCACCTCGACCGGCGATTTCCGCCTCGAGACCAACGGTGGTGCCACCCAGGTGACGTGGTCGATGGACGGCGACATGGGCAGCAACCCGGTCTACCGCTGGATGGGCCTGTTCATGGACAAGATGGTCGGGCCGGATTTCGACGCGGGGCTGGCGAACCTGAAGGCGCTGGCCGAGAAGTAGGGCCTGTTAGCCCTGCGGCGATGGGCCGCGAAGGCCCGCCGCAAGGGGCCAATCTAGACGCAGCGTGCAGCCCGCACTCATGTGCGGGCAAGGGCTGCAACAACGAGTGGCCACTTGCGGCGGGCCTTCCCGAAGGGTTGTGGCCAGAAGGGCCGCATGCTGTGTTGCAAATCCTCGCTGGGTATCAACCCAGCTTGCGGTTTGCTGTCGTGCCTGCGGCCCTTCTGGCCACAACGCGACCCATCTCCGCAGGGCTAACAGGCCCAACGAACAACCCCGCGGCCCCCAGCAGGATGGCCGCCGCGCCCAGCCATTGCAGCGGCGCCAGTTCGTGCCCCAGGGCCAGCCAGTCCACGAGGATGGCGACCACCGGGTAGAGGAAGGACAGGCCGCCCTGCAGCGCCGTCGGCAGGCGCTGCACGCCGGCATACATCAGCGCGTACATCAGCCCGGTGTGCACGACGCCCAGCACCACCAGCGGCATCCAGCCCAGTGCCGTCTGCGGCAGGTGGCCGAGGTCGGCAAAGGGCGCCAGCATCAGCAGGCCCACGGCGACCTGGATCAGAGCGATCAGCGGGGCGGACATGCCGCTCAGGCGCTTGGCGACAACGGCCGCCACCGCCCACAGCGCCGCGGCACCCAGGGCCATCGCCACGCCCAGCCCGAAGTTGCCGCCGACATAGCCGGCGCTCGGCCGTGCCTGCACGATGAGCACCATGCCCGCAAAGGCCAGGGCCACCCAGGCCAGCCGCGCCAGGCTGAGCCGCTCGCCGAAGAACACCACGCCCAGGCCCATCAGCAAAAAGGGCTGCAGGTTGTAGACCGCCGTGGCCACGGCCACCGAGGCCCGGCCGTAGGCGCCGAACAGCAGCACCCAGTTCAGCACGATGGCCACGCCCCCCAGCACGGCCAGCCCGAGCTCCCGCGCGCTCGGCCGGCGCCACAGACCCAGCACCGTGCAGATCAGCGCCAACGTCAGCAACCCGAAGCCGCAGCGCCAGAACACGACGTCCAGCGGCGCCAGGCCGGACAGCAGCACGAAGTAACCGATCGAGCCCAGCAGGCTCATCGCACTGCCCATCTCGAGGGCGCCACGGGTAGTGGGGGACACGGTGCTTCCTTGCAATGACGAGGAATGCCATTGTTTCAAGGTCAGCCCGGCCGATATATGCATTAAAGACGGCAATCTGATGCTTCGGCAGAATCAACGACGGCACTTATCCATTCGAACCTAATCATGATCGACGACATCGACCGCCTGCTGCTGGCCGCCCTGGCCGCCGACGCCCGTGCGCCGCTGAAGGACCTGGCCGAGGCGATTGGGCTGTCGCCGCCCGCCACCTCGGAGCGACTGGCGCGGCTGCGCGAGCGCGGCGTGATCCGCGCCTTCACCATCGACATCGACCCGGTGGCCCTGGGCTTCACGCTGCAGGCCATCGTGCGCGTGCGACCCATGCCCGGTGCGCTGGCCCAGGTGCAGCAGCGCATCGAGGACATGCCCGAGGCGCTGGAGTGCGACAAGGTCACCGGCGACGACTGCTGCGTGCTGCGCCTGGCGCTGCGCTCCATCGAGCACCTCGACCAGGCCCTGGACAGGCTGGCCGATTGCGCCCAGACCAGCTCCAGCATCGTCAAGGCCCAGCCACTGCGCCGGCGCGTACCGCCGTTGAAGCTGGAGACCTGACGCCCCTGGCGTCAGTTCAGTTCAGCTCAACTCGGCTCCCAGGCGAGCGCAAGGGCCAGAGCCGCCTCCGTGACGGCCCGCCCCAACGGTGTGGCCGGGTCGGGGCGGCGCAGCCGCGGCTGGCTGCCGCTCAGGTCCAGGCTGCCGACGACGGTGCCCTGGTGCAGCATCTCGTAGCCCGTGGCCACTGTTTGCGGCTGCGCGCTGCCTTCGTGGAGATGCACTGAGCGCAGCCCCACCGTCAGCTCGCCGCGGCGGTAGGCACCTTCGCGGCTGAGCTTGCCGCGGCGCATCTGGCCTTCGCCGATCTGCAGCATGGCGGCTGGCGCATTGCCCCAGCGGCAGCTCAGCACCCAGGGCTTGCTGTCCGTCAGG
>NZ_JBFULE010000821.1:0-2282 GCF_056400485.1 Roseateles sp. P5_B10 | reverse complement strand
GGGTGCAGCAGGGCGGCTGTCCCTCAATCTCGCCGATCGGACGTCGGTCGGATTTCCGCTGCAGGCTGGTCGAGGCATTCGATAGTGAATGGTCGAACGACGGCGACTCCAACAAGCAGTCAGTGCGCCCATGCGGAAATGTGTGGCTGGTAATCACCCGGAATCGGCGTCTAGCAACAGGCTGACGTCGCGGCACCAACGAGCACCAGGGTGGGTGGCCATCATGACCGCTGCCGATCCCCACCATCGGCCCACATGCAGCCATGCTCGCGTCACGCCAGCGGCTAATCAGTGCGGCTTGGACGCGAACTTGCGACACCAAGCGGACATCCTTTACGCCAATCCCCTTCCGAATACGGCTTGTATTTGCAACTCTATTCGCAATCGACCTGGTTTGTTTCTACGCTTTAAAATCAAAGGCTTACATAAACTTCTACGGCCTAGACGGGAATTGCCTTAGCAGCTTTAACGTGTAATAATTCAACGCATAAAACGTGTAATGCCACAGCGGCTTTTACGCTAGTTGCCACAGCACCTCGGACGTGCCGCACCCACATGGCCAGTCCTAACGTCAAACTCGCGACATCGCTTCAGAAGCTCCACGACCTTCAAAAGCAAGGCCGCGTTGTCGTTCGCACCRCTGATCTGTCGCGGACACACCTTGAGCGCTTGGTCGAGAGTGGGCGTCTTCGTCCAATCATCCGCGGCTGGTACATGCCCTCCCGGCCCGAGGAAGACCTTGGCGACACAACAACCTGGTTCGCCTCAATGCGGCACTTCGTTCGCGGCTACTGCGACGAACGCTTCGGCAGCGATTGGCACATCAACGCCGAACTCAGCCTGAAACTGCACACAGGCTCGAGCACGCTTCCGCGTCAGATCCAGGTGAACGCGCTCAAGGGCACCAATAACGCACTAACCTTGCCAGCAGGGACGTCCGTGTTTGACCTGCGCGTCAAGGAGATGCCTCCAGCAGACCAACTCGGCGAGGCCCAGGGCCTGCGCGCTTTGTCGCTGGAGGCTGCCCTTGTGCGAGCTACGCCGAATGTCTGGCAGGCTGATGCGCTCACCATGCAACTCGCGCTCGGCATGCTGAAGGACACCTCCGCCCTCAATCGAATCCTTCTCGACGGCGACCACACGACCATCGCCGGGCGCATCGCCGGCGCTCTCCGCGCCGTTGACCGCGCGGAGCTGGCTGACGGAGTGCTCAAGACAATGAGGTCAGCCGGCCATAGCATCGTCGAGCAAAACCCATTCGACGTGCCGGTCCAGTCTGCTCGAACACTTCCGGAGTCACCGTACTGCGCGCGAATCAAGGCCATGTGGGAGCTGATGCGGGAGCAGGTCATGAAGGCCTGGACAACCCCCGTGCGCACGCAAGGCACGCCGCAGGAATACCTGGACGAAGCTGAGGTGCGATACCTGGCCGACGCCTATCACTCGCTGTCCATCGAAGGCTACCAAGTCACTCCGGAGATGATCGACCGTGTGCGCAAGGGCACCTGGGGCTCGGGCGATACGGAACGCGATCGCCAAGAACGTAACGCGATGGCTGCCAAAGGCTACTTCGAAGCGCACAAGGCTGTGCGCGCGAGCCTGCTGCGGGTGCTGGAAGGCCAGAACCCGGGAGCACGCCTACGAGGTGACCTTCAAGACTGGTACTTGGCACTCTGGTCCCCATCCGTCCAGGTCGGGCTGGTAAAGCCTTCAGAACTCGCGGGTTGGCGCGGCTCGCAGGTGTTCATCAAGAACGCCAGACACACGCCGCTTCCACCTGAGGCTGTTCGCGATGCGATGCCGCTGCTATTCGACCTGCTCGAAGCCGAAACCGAGCCCTGCGTGCGAGCAGTGCTCGGGCACTTCGTCTTCGTGTTCATCCATCCTTACATGGACGGCAATGGACGGCTGGCTCGGTTCATCATGAACCTCATGCTGGCCACCGGCGGATGGCCGTGGACAGTCGTCACTTTGGATATCCGCGACGAATACATGCGAGCGCTTGATGCCGCGTCGTCGGACCAGGACATCAAGCCATTTACCAGGCTGCTGAGCAGCTCGGTGCAAGCCCAGTTGATCGAAGGGCCGAAGCGGCCTGCCTCCAGCTAGCCTATCTTCGACCATAGCTCCGCCTGCTTACTGCATGCTGTGTCGCGCTCCAGGCTATTCAGGCTCAGCGGCACCAGCCAAAGTGTCAGCAGCATGATGTGGCTAGCGCTGGATCAAACACGCCAGCCGACCTGTCGCTGTCGGCCACCCCGCAGTAGACACCGGGGTCTGGG
>NZ_JBFULE010000820.1:0-2286 GCF_056400485.1 Roseateles sp. P5_B10 | reverse complement strand
GGCCAGGTGGTCAACCGCGGCGAGCTGATCGTCGACGGTGCCGCGGATCCGCAGGACATCCTGCGCCTGCTGGGCATCGAGGAACTGGCGCGCTACATCGTCGACGAAGTGCAGGACGTCTACCGTCTGCAGGGCGTGAAGATCAACGACAAGCACATCGAGGTGATCGTTCGCCAGATGCTGCGTCGCGTGATGATTACCAACCCGGGCGATTCGACCTACATCCTCAACGAGCAGGTCGAGCGCTCGGAGCTGCTGGATACCAACGACCGACTGCGCAAGGAAGGCAAGATGATTGCCATCCACGCGGACGTGCTGTTGGGCATCACCAAGGCCTCGCTGTCGACCGATTCGTTCATCTCGGCCGCTTCCTTCCAGGAAACGACCCGCGTGCTCACCGAGGCTGCCATCATGGGCAAGCGCGACGAGCTGCGTGGCCTGAAGGAAAACGTCATCGTCGGGCGTTTGATCCCCGCGGGCACCGGCATGGCCTTCCACGAGGCGCGCCGCGTCAAGGAAGCCATGGACGACGCCGAGCGCCGTGCCATCGCGCTGCAGGAGGCCGAGGAGCTGGCTGCTGCACAGATGGCTGGCGTGGACGCTGGCGACAGCTCGGCTGAATAAGCCCCCGAGGGTTCTGCCCTCCGAAGCCGCCCCCGGTTCAAGCCGCGGGCGGCTTTTTATTTGGTGGGCTCATTCGAGCGACCAGCGTTCCGGCGTCACGATGAGCAGCCCGCGTGGCCGGGCGCGCTTGGCCAGCGCCAGCACGGCCTTGTCGCGGGAGATCAGCCAGCGCGCCCGGCTCGAGAGTGCCAGATCAATGAATTTCTGATCGTCGGGGTCGCGGCAGACCAAGCGCGAGGCCGGGGGCTGGGGCTCGATGGTCTCGACCGGCTGCGCGTGGGCGTCGAACTGTGCCTCGATGAAGACCAGATCTGGCGCATAGCTCGCCGCGACGCCGCGACCCAGCACATGTCGGATCTCATCGCGCATGGGTGGCGCTACCAGCCAGCGCAACGTGCCCGAGGTGACCGCGGTGATCAAAGCCTGAATGCGTGAGTCGCGGAACACCAGCCAGTCCATCACGACCTGGGTGTCGATGACGATGGCCGGCTTGTCTGCGGCGGAAGACGGGAAGCTGGGTAAGGCGGCGGGCGGGGTGGAGGCGGCCATGTCGTCAGCTTACAGGGCATGGCGCATGCATCGGGCAGACCCTTGTGCCGAATTCCCCGCCGGTCTACAATCCTCGGCTCTTTGCCTTTTGGGCGGCGCATTGCTGCGTGCCTAAAAATCAGCGAAGGCTCACAGACTTCAAACGGGAACAAGTCGTTTATGCCAACCATCAATCAACTGGTGCGCCACGGTCGAGAGGCCGAGGTCACCAAATCCAAGTCGCCTGCGATGCAGAATTGCCCGCAGCGCCGCGGTGTCTGCACCCGCGTCTATACCACCACGCCCAAGAAGCCGAACTCGGCTCTGCGTAAGGTCGCCAAGGTGCGTCTGACCAACGGTTTCGAGGTCATCTCGTACATCGGCGGTGAAGGCCACAACCTGCAAGAACACAGCGTTGTGCTCGTGCGCGGCGGCCGTGTGAAAGACTTGCCCGGCGTTCGTTACCACATCGTCCGTGGTTCGCTCGACCTGCAAGGCGTCAAGGATCGCAAGCAATCGCGTTCCAAGTACGGCGCGAAGCGTCCGAAGAAGTAAATCGTTTGTTCGGCTCAGTCAGCATTGACTGAACCAACGTTGTTGCGGCTGCTGAAATGTCAGTCAGCCGAGTAAGTGGATAACCCCAGATGTCGGTGGTTGTCCAACGGAGTCCGGCAAACGCCACCTCCAACTGAAGCAGAAGGAAGAATCCCATGCCACGTCGTCGCGAAGTACCCAAGCGCGAAATCCTGCCGGACCCCAAGTTCGGCTCCGTCGATCTGTCCAAGTTCATGAACGTCATCATGGAATCGGGCAAGAAGGCCGTCGCTGAGCGCATCATTTACGGTGCCCTGGAGCAGGTCGAGAAGAAGATCGGCAAGGATCCGCTGGAAGTGTTCATGGTCGCCCTGAACAACGTGAAGCCCATGGTCGAAGTGAAGTCCCGCCGTGTCGGCGGTGCGAACTACCAAGTTCCCGTGGAAGTTCGCCCCGTCCGCCGGATGGCTCTGGCCATGCGTTGGTTGAAGGAATCCGCTCGCAAGCGCGGTGAGAAGTCGAYGGCCCAGCGCCTGGCCAATGAATTGCTGGAGGCCGCTGAAGGCCGTGGCGGCGCGATGAAGAAGCGCGACGAAGTTC
>NZ_JBFULE010000819.1:0-2291 GCF_056400485.1 Roseateles sp. P5_B10 | reverse complement strand
ATGTGCGCCAGCTCAACAACGCATTGGCCGCCGCTTTCACGGCCAAGACGGCCGCCATCCCGCGCGAGCGCCTGGACGAGCTGATGGACCAGCTCGAGACACTGGAAGCCATGCTGCCCGAGGACATCGAAGGCGGCGACAGCCATGTCGACGAGATGCTGGTGCGCGACCTGTCCGGCCACGAATCCGAGGGCATGGAGGTCGTCGCCGAGGGTGGCTCCGCGCCGACGCCGGCCATGGTGGCCTGGGCGCGCGAGCTGCAGGTCGGCGGCTGGTTCATGCTCGACTACCGCGGCCGCAACGAGCAGGTGCAGCTGGCCTGGCGCGGCCTGCGCAGGCAGCTGGCGCTGTTCGTCACGCCCAAGGGCCGCGGCGTGCTGTTCTCGCTGAACCGCATGGCCGCCTTCCTGCAGGCAGGCCTGCTGCTGCCTGCCCAGGACGAAGCGCTGACCGTGCAGGCCACGCGCAAGGCGCTGGCCAAGCTGGATGCCGATCCCGGGCAATTGCTCAAATGATTTGCGGGTCAGACCTGCGCGCGTAGCGCGCTGCTCTGACCCCAACTGATTCAGGAATTGAAAAAGGACGCCGCGGCGTCCTTTGTTCTTGGTGCATCAGCGGGTTCAGTGGATCAACCGATCCTCGGGGGCAACGAACAGCTCGTCCAGGATCAGCGCATCGGGCTCTTCGCCCAGGCTCCAGAACACCATCAGCACGATGATCTTCAGGTCTTCCAGGTCCATCGGGTTACCGGAGATGGCCATGGCGCGGTCGATGACCATCTCGCGCATCGGGCCGGGCAGCACGCCGGCCGACTCGAGGAAGCTGACGAAGCTGATCGACTCCTCGCCCAGGTGCTCCATCTCCGCGGGCGAATACACGCGCATCGCGTGTTCGCTCTGCTCGCCCTGGTAGGACTCCCCGGACGCGGCCAGACCGTCCAGCCAGGAGAGGGCCTCCTGGATTTCGTCGTTCTCGAAGCCCACCGCCGTCAGTTTTCGCGCGAGTTGCGCGTGATCGGGGCAGGCGTCCGGGCGCCAATAGGTCTCGTAGAGATAAACCAGGACATCGAACATCGTGAGGGGATGATAGCCCAGGGTCTGGCGCACTCCGGACGCGAATAACCCCTCGGATCAGGCTCTGATATCCGCGGTTAAGCTCGCTGTCTCTGCTGCCCAGCCTGCCCTCATCCCTGCCGTCGGCGCTGGAAGAGCTGGCCCGCCAGGCGGGCGATGTGGCCGTCGAGCTCCAACTCCAGCAGGGCGGCGCTGAGCTCGGCCGCCGGCCAGCCGCAGCGGGCCATCAGGGCATCCAGGCTGACCGGATCGAAGCCCATGGCGTCCAGCAGCGCCTGCTGCTCGTGAGGCGTCTCGGCAGGCTCGGGCGTCACGCACAGCTTGCCCAGCGGCGGCAGTTCCTCCAGCACGTCCTGGGCCGACTCGACCAGCTTGGCGCCCTGGCGGATCAGCGCATGGCAGCCGCGGGCCTGGGGTGAATGGATGGAGCCGGGGATGGCGAACACCTCGCGGCCCGCCTCGACGGCCTGCCGGGCCGTGATCAGCGAGCCCGACTGCACGGCGGCCTCGACGACCAGGCAGCCCTGGGCCAGGCCGGCAATGATGCGGTTGCGGCGCGGAAAGTTGGCCGGCAGCACCGGGGTGCCCAGTGAGTACTCGCTGACGATGAGGCCGCCGCCGGCCAGTAGCCGCGCCGCCAGCTTCTCGTTGCGGCGCGGGTAGACCTGGTCCAGCCCGGTGCCGACGACGGCGATGGTGGCGCCGTCGGCGTCCAGGGCGCCCTCATGCGCGGCGGCGTCCACGCCCAGGGCCAGGCCCGAGACGATGGTGTAGCCACCGCGTGCCAGCGCCCGGGCGAAGGCGCGCGCGTTGTCGCCCCCCTGGGCGGTCGGGTTGCGGCTGCCGACGATGGCGATGGACGGCGCGCCCAGCAGTTCGCGCCGGCCCTGCAGCCACAGCAGCAGCGGTGGGTCGGCCGTGGCCAGCAGGCGGGGTGGGTAGTCGGCATCGCCGAGAACGAGCAGGTCATGGCCGGGTTCGGCCAACCATGCCTGGGCCTTGTCGATCAATTCGTCGAGATGGTCAGGGGGCTTGTTGAAGCCCTCGCGCTGTTTGCCCGGCAGCGCCTGGTCCAGGGCGACGGCGGGGAGTTCGAAGACAGCCTGCGGGCTGCCGGCCATGGCCAGCAGCCGCCGCGCCGCTGCCGGGCCCACGCTCTCGGTGAGCCGCAGCCAGGCGACAAGCTCGATGGGTGTCAGCATCAGCGGTTCGAAGAAC
>NZ_JBFULE010000818.1:0-2291 GCF_056400485.1 Roseateles sp. P5_B10 | reverse complement strand
CCCATGACTAGTCCCGGTCTCTTGGAATTGCCTAAATATTCACCATCCACCGTGACTCAGACATTCGCCAAGGTAAAGCGCGGGGCGTCCACCCATCTGGCCTGCCACCTGATGGCCTCGCTGGCATTCGGCCTGCTGGCCAGCATGACCTCGCTGAGCAGCCGTGCGGCCGAGACCAACAGCAACGATTCACAGGTAGGGCCGGTGCGGCTGGTCGCACCGTCGCAGACGCCAGCGCGCCCCGCAGGCAGCGACCCGGGCAGTGAGGCACCGCGTGAATCTCAGCGCGAGCCGCAGCGGGAGTCGCTGCGCCCTCTCGATCCGTCTGACCGCGACGCGCGTCGGCTTCTCGAGATGAGCGAGTTCGAACGCTACGTGCAGCGTGYCGTCGGTGAAGACGTTGAAGTGCCTCGCTTCGGCATGGAGCTGCTGAGCCCGCGCGTCGGCACGCCAGGCGAAGGTTCCAGCCAGATTCCCGGCGACTATGTCGTCAGCGTGGGCGATGAGCTGCTGGTCAACCTTTGGGGCGCTGTCGAGGCCGACCTGCGCCTGACCGTCGACCGGAACGGACGCATCACCATTCCGCGGGTCGGACCGGTCATGGTGGCGGGCCTGCGCTATGGCGACCTGAATACAGCCATCGACCAGCGGGTGAGCCAGGTGTTCAAGAACTACCGGCTCAGCACCTCGCTGGGCAGGCTGCGCAGCATCCGCGTCTATGTCACGGGGTTCACGCTCAAGCCCGGCGCCTATGCAGTCAGCAGCCTGTCAACCATCGTCAATGCGCTGATCCAGGCAGGCGGGCCTTCCGCAGCTGGCAGCCTGCGTCAGATCGAATTGCGCCGCGGCGGCAAGCTGGTCAGCCAGTTCGACCTGTACGACCTGCTCCTGCGCGGCGACAAAACGGCGGATCGCGTGCTGCAGTCGGAGGACGTCGTCCATATCGGGCCTGTTGGGCAGCAAGTCGCACTGATTGGCAGCGTCAACCGCCCTGGCATCTTCGAACTCAAGCCGAGCGAGACCATTGACGACCTGTTGCGGATGGGCGCGGGCTTCAATGCGGTAGCCGACCGGTCGCGCCTGGCCGTTGAAAGCCTGGATACGCGCAACGATGCTCGCATCACCGAGTTGACCCTGCCGCAACAACTGCGCGCAACGCTCAAGAGCGGCGACCTGGTGCGCGCCTTCAACGCGACTGCCGCCTTGTTGCCCCAGCACCGCCAGAACAAGCGGGTGCGAATTGAGGGCGAAGTCCAGCGCCCAGGGGAATACATCCTCCCGCCCGGAAGCAGCCTGACGGACGCCGTCAATGCCGCCGGTGGCCTGACGCCAGGCGCCTTTGTCTACGGCGCCGAATTCAACCGGGAAAGCGTGCGCATCACGCAGCAAACTCAGTATGAACGCGCACTGCGGGACCTCGAAACCGAGTTTGCTCGCGTTCAAGTGAGTCAGAAGGCGCTGACAGCCGATGAAGCGAACGCGCAGGGCGCGCGAGTGCAGAGCTCCAATCGACTCATAGACCGACTGCGCGCCGTCAAGCCGACCGGCCGCATCGTGCTGCAAACCGCACCCAACGCCGCACGCCTGCCAGACTTGATGGTCGAAGACGGCGACCGCCTTACCGTGCCTGCCAGGCCAACCACCGTTGGCGTATTCGGCAGCGTCTTCAATGGTGGCAGTTTCGTGTTCCGCCCGGATGCGAGCATTGAAGACATGCTGCGCCTGGCTGGCGGCCCAACCCGCGGCGCCGACACGTCAAGCACCTTCGTGATCCGCGCCAACGGCAGCGTGGTCAGCGCCAAACAGCAGTCCTCGGGCTGGATCTCCATGGGCTCTGGCTTCTCGACACTCGCCGCCTTGCCGGGTGACACCGTCTTCGTGCCCGAGGACCTGACGCGCACGAGCTTCAGCCAGGAAGCCAAGGAATGGACGCAGATCCTGTACCAGTTCGGTCTGGGCGCAGCTGCATTGAAGACTCTCAAGAATTAAACGGGCCAGACTTGTCGATGCTTTCGAACAACGCCGCGATTTCGCCTTCCGAGCCATCTCTGACCCTGTCCGACTTTGCCTCGGCGCTAGGCGTTCGCTGGCGGCTGCTCGCGATCGTTCCGCTGGGCGCCGCCGTACTGGCGCTGGGCGTCAGCTATCTCATCAAACCGACATTCACGGCTCGCACCAGCTTCATGCCACCCCAGCAGCAACAAGCCGCCGCGGCCGGCGCGCTTGCTTCCCTAGGGGCACTGGCCGGTCTGTCCGGTGCCGTGCGCAATACGGGCGACCAGTACGTCTCC
>NZ_JBFULE010000817.1:0-2296 GCF_056400485.1 Roseateles sp. P5_B10 | reverse complement strand
ATTCGGGCCTGAACGGTTCAGGCTCGCTTCTGGGCACCATCACGCTGACCGCGACCGGTGACTACTCGACCTGGTCCCAGAAGATCCTGAGCTACAGCGGCACGGCACWGTCCTTCGACCTGACTGGCACGAACGGCGTTGCCGCGCTGGACAACATCTCCGCCGTCCCCGAGCCGAGCAGCATCGCACTGCTGCTCGCCGGTGGCGCCCTGGTGCTGGCCCGCCGCCGTCGCGCCTGATCAGCGAGCGCCAAAGAAAAAGCCGGCTGTTCGCAGCCGGCTTTTTGCTTTCGAGATGAGGCGTGTCAGCCAATGCGTCCGAGCAGCAGGTACTCCATGAGTGCCTTCTGCACGTGCATTCTGTTCTCCGCTTCATCCCAGACGACCGACTGCGGTCCGTCGATGACGTCCGCCGCCACTTCCTCGCCGCGATGGGCCGGCAGGCAGTGCATGAAAAGGGCGTCCGGCTTGGCGCGAGCCATCATCTGCGTGTCCACGCACCAATCCGCGAACGCAGCCTTGCGGGCCTCGTTCTCGGCTTCGTAGCCCATGCTGGTCCAGACGTCGGTCGTCACCAGGTCGGCGCCGTCGCAGGCCTCGCGCGGGTCGTTGAACACGCGGTAGCAGCTCGCGTCCTTGATGCCGGCCACTGCCGGGTCCACACCATAGCCGCTGGGTGTGCTGACATGCACCTTGAAACCCAGGATCTCGGCCGCCTGCAGCCAGGTGTTGGCCATGTTGTTGCCGTCCCCCACCCAGGCGACGACACGGCCCTTCAGRCAGTCCATGTCGATGGCGCCGCGCCGGTCCATGCCGCGGTTCTCGATGAAGGTGAACAGGTCGGCCAGGATCTGGCAGGGGTGGTACTCGTTGGTCAGGCCGTTGATGACCGGCACGCGCGAATGCGCCGCAAACGCCTCGAGCTTGCTCTGCTCGAAGGTGCGGATCATGACGATGTCGACCATGCGGCTGATGACGCGCGCCGAGTCCTCCACCGGCTCGGCTCGGCCGAGCTGGCTGTCGCCCGTCGTCAGGTGCACAACGGAGCCGCCCATCTGGTACATGCCCGCCTCGAAGCTGACGCGCGTGCGCGTGCTGGCCTTCTCGAAGATCATGGCCAGCGTGCGGTCCTGCAGCGGCTGGTATTTTTCGTAGTTCTTGAAGCGGCGCTTGATGATGCCGGCGCGGTCGAACAGGTGGGCGTATTCCTCGGCGCGCAGGTCTTTGAACTGCAGATAGTGACGCATCAGTGCATCCCCCGGCTTCATGGCTTGGGCTGCGCAAGCAGCGCTTTGATCAGCGGCACGAGGCGGGCAGCGATTTCGCGCGCTTCGTCGTGCGTCAGGATCAGCGGTGGCAGCAGGCGCACCACGCGGTCGGCCGTCACGCTGATCAGCAGGCCGGCATCCAGGGCTTGACCCAGCAGCGGGCCGGCCGGGCGATCCAACTCGATGCCCAGCATCAGGCCCTGGCCGCGGATCTCGACCAGGCCCGACTCGCCAGCCAGGCCCTCGGCGAGGGCGCCGCGCAGCGTGGCGCCCACGGCTTCGGCATTGGCCAGCAGGCCGTCCTCTTCCATGATCTTCAACGTCTCGACGCCGGCGCGCATGGCCAGCGGGTTGCCGCCGAAGGTGGTGCCGTGGTTGCCGGCCTTCAGCACACTGGCGGCGCGCGGGCCGCAGACGACAGCACCGATGGGCACGCCCGAACCCAGGCCCTTGGCCAGCGGCATCACGTCCGGCTTGATGCCGGCCCACTGGTGGGCGAACCATTTGCCGGTGCGGCCGATGCCGCACTGCACTTCGTCCAGCATCAGCAGCAGGTCGCGCTCGTCGCAGACGCGGCGCAGGGCCTGCAGGAACTCGATGCGGGCGGGGTTGATGCCGCCTTCGCCCTGGATGGTCTCCAGGAAGATGGCCGTGATGTTGGGGTGAGCGGCCAGGGCGGCCTCGAGGGCGGCAATGTCGTTGAGCGGCACGCGCACGAAGCCCGGCACCAGCGGCCCGAAGCCGGCCTGGATCTTGGGATTTGCCGTGGCCGACAGCGTCGCGATCGAGCGGCCGTGGAAGGCGCCCTCGAAGACAAGCACCTCGGGCGAGGTATTGCCGCGGTCATGGCCGAACTTGCGGGCGATCTTCAACGCCGCCTCGTTGGCCTCGAGTCCGCTATTGCAGAAGAAGACATTGGCCAGGCCCGAAACCTCGCAGAGCTTGGCGGCGAGTTGCTCCTGCAGCGGCACGCGGTAGTAGTTGCTGGTGTGGATCAGCTTGGAGAGCTGATCTTGCAACGCCGGCACC
>NZ_JBFULE010000816.1:0-2297 GCF_056400485.1 Roseateles sp. P5_B10 | reverse complement strand
CTGCTACCACCGCGACATCGCGCCGGACAACATCCTGCTCACCGACCACGGGCCGCTGCTGCTGGACTTCGGCGCCGCGCGCCGCGTCATCGGCGATCTCACGCATGCGCTGACCGCCATGCTCAAGCCGGGCTTTGCGCCCATCGAGCAATACGGTGACATGCCCGGCGTCACCCAGGGCCCCTGGACCGACATCTTCGCGCTGGCCAGCGTGCTCTACGCAGCCATCAGCGGCCGCCGCACGGTGGCTTCCGTCGAGCGGCTGCTCAACGACCAGCTGCAACCGCTGGCCACCGTGGCGGCGGGTCGCTGCGGCAACGCCTTCCTCGCGGCCGTCGACCGTGCGCTGGCCATCCACCCGAAGGACCGCCCGCAATCCATTGCCGAGTTCCGGACCCTGCTCACTGCCGGCGACACGCAGGTCATCGATCTGCTTGAGCTGCAGGCCTTGGGCCTTCCGACTGGCGACGAAACGGTGCTGCTGCCGGATTTCGACCCGACCCAGGTGGCACCCAACAACCCGCTGCTCGCGCCGCGGGAGCCGACACGCCCCGAACCACCGCCGCCGCCCGCCGTGGCTCGCACGCCGCCGCCTGCGGCGCCGCCGCCCCCGGTGCTGCCCGCTCCGCCCCCATCGACAGCTCTTCCAGCGTCCATTGCTGTGCCTGCACAGGCGTCCGCGCCGGCCCAGCCGCGCCGCGCTCTGGTCTTGAGCGCGGCAGGCATGGTCGGCCTGGCCGCGGTGGCCTGGGGCGGATATCGCCTGCTCTGGGCTCCGGCACCCGCCGAACTGGCGCCGCCGCCATCGGCGGCGTCGGCCGCCGCTGCGGCTCCCGCGCCAGCGCCGATCGCTTCCAGCCCGGTCGAGGCCGCCTCGGCGGCCTCCACACCGGACACGCCCGCTGCCACTGCCCCCATGCCACCTGCACCCGCGCCCACAGCTTCCGCGCCGACACCCATCGCCGTGGCGCCGGCGGCACCCAAGCCGCGCCCTGCCGTGACCGCTCCTGCGCCCTCCGAGGCGAAGGGCGCAAAGTGCAGTGATATTCTGCAAAAAGCCTCACTGGAACCGCTGACGGCGAGTGAGACCGCTTACCTGAAAAAGGAATGTCGATGAGTAGCGCTGGCCACACGAATCGCATCAATTTTTCAGTGCAGCTGGGGCGTGCCGCGATGCTGGGCTGCATGGCCCTGCTGGCCGGCTGCCTGGAGACGGCGCCGAAACAGCCGACCGTCTCGACCAACGAGTTGTCCTTCAGCGAAGCCGTCGTCGTCGCCACCGATGGCCTGGTGGGCCAGACTCAGAAGCTGCCCGCCTTCCTGGCAAAGGTGGAGTCCAAGATTGCCAAGAAAAGCGTCGTCGTCGATCCCATGATCGACGCGACAAGCGGCCAGCAGACCCAGACCACGCAGTTGCTCGAACGCCGCATCGCCGAGCGCCTGGCGGCGCGCAAGGAAGGCAGCTTCGACCTGCTGCCCTTCAGGACCGAGAACCTGTCCAAGGTCCAGTATCTGCTGACCGGCACGCTGACGCGCCTGCTGGGGGTGCCGGGCAAGAAATCCTTGCAAATCAACCTGGCCCTGGTGGACATCAAGACGGGCCAGGTGATGGCCCAGGCCTCGGCGCTGGCCCGCGACGACGGCCTCAACCACACACCGCTGGCGATCTACCAGGACAGCCCGGTGCTGGTGAAGGACAAGGTGGTGGACGGCTACATCAGCACGGCGCTGACAGCGCCTGGCAGCTCGGCCAACAGCGTCTACATGGAACGCGTCGCGGTGGCCAGCGTCATCAACGAGGCCGGCTCCCTCTACAACGCCGAGCGCTACCCGGAATCGTTGACCAAGTACCAGGAGGCCCGCAATCAGACGGGCGGCGAGCAGCTGCGCACACTCAACGGCATCTACCTCAACAACGTCCGGCTCGGGCGCACCGCCGAGGCAGAGGCCGCCTTTGGCCAGATCGTGGCCTACGGGCTGCGCGCCAACAAGCTGGACGTGAAGTTCCTGTTCAACCCCGGCAGCACGGAGTTCTGGTCCGACCCCAAGGTCAGCGGCGCCTATCCGATGTGGCTGAGGCAGATCGCCAAGGAGGGCGCCGGCGCCCGCGTCTGCATGGTCATCGTCGGCCACACCAGCCACACCGGCTCGGAGCAGACCAACGACGCGCTCTCGCTGCAACGCGCCACTTTCATCCAGCAGCGCCTGGCGGCCGAAGCCTCGCCCCTGGCCCAGCGCGTCAAGGCCAGCGGCATGGGCTGGCGCGAGAACCTGGTCGGCAGCGGCAGCGACAACGC
>NZ_JBFULE010000815.1:0-2300 GCF_056400485.1 Roseateles sp. P5_B10 | reverse complement strand
GCGACCACCCTTCTGCCCGTGCAGGCCATGGCCGGCCTCACCGGGCCGGCGCTCAACGCCTTCAGCCTGCGCCAGACACAGATCGCCCGCCGCGGCGGTGAGGCCGCCCAGGCGACGCTGCGCCGGCGCCTGGGCGATGTGATCGGCAGCCAGGCCACGYTGCCCGACGCGGTGATCGTGGACATCACGCCACCCATGCGCATCCCGCCCAAGCCCGCGCTGCCCACCAGCACCCAGACGGCGATCGAACTGCCCTGGCGGCTCATCATCTCGCCGCACGATGGCGAGCACTGGCGGCATGCCACCAAGGCGGCCACGTCGCCCTACTCCGGCCACACCGAGCTGTGGCACACGCGGCTGCTCGGCCCCGCGGGTGTCGACTCGCCGGCCCCCGACGCGGGGCGCACGGTGCGCGCCGTCTGGGCCACCACGGGCTGGGGCCAGAAGGCGATGCAGTCGGCCTTCCCTTCCGGCTTCACGGAGCTGCCGGGGCCCGACGCGGGCAACCCCTTCGTCACCAGCGAGACGGCGCTATCGGACTACGACCGCTACCAGGTCACGCACCTGTCGTCGAACTTCTCGATGACGAACTACGAGCCCCAACCCATCGACACGCGGCTCCTGATGCTGTCCAGCCAGGGCGCCTGGCTCGACAGCCGCGGCGACTGGGAGCCGCCGGGGCTGGACGTGGAGAGCTGGGTGCACCAGGCCACGCAGGGCCGCGACCACTATGTGCGCGTCGTCTACCGCGGCGTGCTCTTCCCCTTTGGCCACCGCGCCGTGCTCATCAAGGTCAGCGAGCGCAAGTTCCACAAGCTGCCGGGCAACCCGGCCTATCTGCGCCAGCGCATGTTCATGATCGTGCGCGAGAAGATCAAGCACTACGACGACGCTGCCACGCTGCGCCCCTTCGGCGCAGGTGATGCAACCGTCGAGCACGAGCTGCCTTTCACCTCGGTGCGCATGCTGACGACGGTGACGCCCGATCTCGCCCAGCCCATCAAGACCCAGGTCGAGCCGGGCCTGGGCCAGTTGCTCTTCTGGCCCGCCACGGGCCCGGGCGATTCGCCAACGCCCTTCCCCTTCCGCATGGCAGGCACCGACCTGGACGGGCGTGAGGTGCAGTTCGAGCTGCCGCTGATCTTCATGTCCAACACCATGGCCAGCCCCCGGGACAAGGTCGGCAACAAGCTCGTGCCCAAGCATTCGGGCACCGGCGGCGCCGCGGACACGGCCAACCGCGCACTCACCGGCTGGCGCAAGTTCCAGATTGCCGACGCGGTGGACGACCCGCAGGGCACCGAGCGCGCCACCGCCCAGCTCAAACGCCAGCGCGTCACGCTCGCGCTGAGCAGCAAGCCCGGCGACACGGCGGTGGAGGTGGCCCATCTCACCTTCGACGCCCAAGTGCCGTCCACGGTCGCCACGAGCACCTCGTTCAAGGCCTTCAAGGCCTTCACGCCGGACCTGCTCAAGCCCATGTTCTACCCGCGCGTGTCGCGGCTGAAGGCGCGCATCGGCGCAATGGCCCAGCTCACCGGCTCCGACGGCTTCAACCGCCTGCGCTGGAACACGACCTATCTGCAAAGCGGCTTCGACCCCGGCGTCAACAAGGGCGAGGTGTTCGCCGAAGTCGTCGAGCGCGCCGGCATGGGGCGCCTCGACTTCTCCAAGCAGGGCGACCGCAGCGGCGGCTTCGTCATGCCCAACCTCAGCCCGTCGGCGTTGTCGCGCTCGCTCGGGCCGGCGGCCGGCAATGTGGCCGACGTGGTGGGCGGCCAGATCAAGGCCACCAACTTCTTCCCGCCCGGCGRCGCGGGCGACCTGCCGCTGCCGCTGCTGTTCGGCTGCATCCCGCTGAGCGCGGTGATCCACGACATCACCCAGCTCTTCGACAACCTCGACAAAGCGCCCAAGTTCGCCTCGGAGGCCGGCACCAAGGTCGAGGCCTTCTTCAACGACCTGATGCGGCTGTACCAGTTCATCAGCAGCCTGGCCTCCCAGCCCGGCTCGCTGGGCAGCGCCGCGCTCGAGGTCGTCAAGGGCACGATCAACGACCTGCTGCAGCAGGCGGCCGCCTTCGGCGCCGCCCAGCTCGCGCCCATCACCGCCAAGGTCAACACGCTGCTCGCCACGCTGGACAGCGTCAAGGCCCAGCTCGACAACCTGGGCAGCAAGAGCCTGGACGCCGCCAACCCGCTGGCCGGCATCAACCTCGCCGAYGCCCTCGACGCGCCGCAGGGCAACGGCGCGCTGCGCGCCAAGCTGGTCGACCTGAAGAACACCGTCCAGGCCTCGAC
>NZ_JBFULE010000814.1:0-2301 GCF_056400485.1 Roseateles sp. P5_B10 | reverse complement strand
GTTTCTGCAAGACTTGAGGATCTTGCATGGCGCCGCGGCAGACTTTGTCCAGCTGCACAAGCTCAGCACCGAGCAAGCTCGCCTTGCGGCCGAGATATCGAAGCTACTGCCGGATCTTGTCCGCGACGCGCGGGACAAAGACAGGTGGTCTCGAGATGAGTTGCTGAACGAGCTTGGGTGGCGTGACCCAGCCAAGACGCGCCACATTCATCGTTTCCCGGTCGGCGCCCACGTGCAGCGAAACCGTGATACGGAGGTCGCCTTACTGGACACGATGCGGGCGGTCACCCAAGGTTATGTAGCTCTCATAGGCCCCCCGGGATCTGGGAAGTCGACCCTGCTACAGATGACCTTGGCCACCGAGCCTGACATCAGGCTGGTTCGCTACTTGGCGTTTGTGCCCGGTGCTGCGCAAGGGGTGGGACGCGGTGAGGCGGATGACTTCCTGGAGGACGTCGGAACCCAGCTGCGCGCAGGTGGGCTCATKGGAGTTCGGCTTCGGGATACCTCGCAGACGGAGCGTCGTGAACAGTTCGGCGAGCTTCTCAAGCAGGCAGGTGAACGCTTCGACCGTGAGCGGGTTCGAACGATTGTCGTGGTCGATGGCCTTGACCACATCCCTCGCGAAGAGCGGCCGGCTCGCTCCCTTCTCAGCGAGCTGCCGCTACCGGCGGTTGTACCGGCAGGTGTCATCTTTGTGCTCGGTTCGCAGCGCCTCGACCTGGTCGGATTGCCACCCGCCGTAGCCGAGCAGGCCTCGGCCGCAGGGCGACTGGTGACCATGCGTCCGCTTAGCCGGGTCGCCGTGGCCAAAATGGCAGACGCTCTTGATCTGGACGCTGCGGTTCCCCGAGCGCGCATTGCGGAACTGAGTCTAGGCCACCCCCTGGCGACGCGCTACCTGATACAGGCTCTGTTGCGTGCCGATGGGGACCAGCGCGAAGCGCTGCTGGCAGGCAGCATGCCGTTTGATGGCGAGATTGACGCCGTCTACGCAGCCGCATGGCGAGAGGTGGCCAACGACCCCGACGCGATCCGAGTGCTCGGATTCATTGCACGAGCAGAGGCGCCGCTCAGCTTGACCTTACTTGCAACGATTGTCGATGAGCGTGCAATAGAGCGGGCGCTCGTTGTGTCCCGGCATCTGCTCGTCCAGTCGCCGCAAGGGTGGAGTGTTTTTCATAACAGTTTCAGGCTTTTTGTCATTGCCAAGCCGCGCATCTCGCTTGGTAGCGTGGACGTCGGCTACCCGGAGCGCGTCTATCGAGAACTAGCTGCCCTGGCAAAAGCGGCTCCGCCGGACTCACCCCAGCGTTGGCYGGAACTGCGATATCTCGCGCGGGCCGGCGACGGTGCCGCCGTTCTTGCCTTGGCCACACCCGAGCGCTTCAGGTGGGAGCTCGCACAAGGACGCAGCATTGATGCGATCCATTCGGACATCCGCTTGGCCTTTCTCGCCGTTCGGCCCACCTATGACGCAACCGCGCTGACTCGACTGTTGCTTTGTCGAGATGAAGTTGGGCGCCGCACAACAGCCCTCGAGTACGCCCAYCAACTACCAGCGGCCATGCTCGCCGTTGGGGACGTCGATACCGCTGACTCGTTTGTTCGGGACTTCCCAAGCTGCGGGTATGACGTCGTGGATGCTTGGTTGGAGCGGGGAGAGTTTGATCGGGCAAAGGAGCTGTTTGAGTTCCTGGATCCGTTGCCGCAGCTACATACATCGCGCTTCCAGGACTACGGGCTAGATCACAACCTCCGTGAGTTTGAAAAATGGGCTCGCCGTGCCTTTCATTTTCGGGATTTCGATCAGATTCGGGCCGCCATCGACCAGCTCGTCGCCGAGGGCCTGGATAAGAACCAACGGCAGACCGACCAGGATCAGACCGAGCAAGCACGTGCGCACCTTCACCGCGAGGTAGCCGAGGCGGTTATCAGTGCGAAGGCTTCATCGGACCCAGCGGACGTCTGCAAGCAACTCCGCATTGGGAATCAATTTCTTGCGGACTTGATCCTCCACGCCGGCCTTGAAGCACACAAGCGGGGGGATTTTGGGAAGGCCTTGGAGCTGTTCGAGTCGGCGACCAAGCTACCGGAGTTCCCAGAGGCTCCGAATGGTTGGAGGCGAACGATTGCCCTTTTCGCTCTCGCTCAAGGGCGTAGGGATATCGCTGAGCCAATTTTTGGCGGCCTAACGGCTCCAATGATTTCAATGGGCGATAGCGAAACGGATGCGTCAGGGCCAGGCGACCTAGTCGGTGCCATCATTGAACATACCGAGCTCTGCACTCTGCTTGGAAA
>NZ_JBFULE010000813.1:0-2306 GCF_056400485.1 Roseateles sp. P5_B10 | reverse complement strand
GCGCTGGAAGACTCAGCAGACTCAATTCCGCATCCTCCGAGCGCCCCAGCGCCTCGGCCCGCTCGATGACGCGCGCCAGGCCCTGGAAGCTGCGTTCGACCTCATCGAACAGTGCACGTGCCCTCGCCGTGGCCTTGAGGCGGCCGCGCTCGCGCTCGAACAGGGCGTAGCCCAGCAACTGCTCCAGTCGGGCGAGATCGCGACTCAGCGTCGGTTGCGAGGTGTGCAGCAGCGCCGCGGCGCCGGTGACGCTGCCCGCCGTCATGACAGCGCGGAAGACTTCGATGTGGCGGTGCTGGATATCCATATCAGGATTGAATTGTCGCTGCACAAATTTCAATTTGATTGAATAGACGCCGACGGGCATGCTTTGATCCATGACCAAGCCCCTGCCGCCCGCCCTGAATCCTGCCCGCCTGCAAACCCTGGCCGCCGAGCACGGCACGCCGCTGTGGGTCTATGACGCCGCCACCATCCGCGAGCGCGCCGCGTCGCTGAAGCGCTTCGACGTCGTGCGCTTTGCGCAGAAGGCCTGCTCCAACATCCACGTCCTGAAGCTGCTGCGCGAGGCTGGCGTCAAGGTCGACTCGGTGTCGCGCGGCGAGATCCTGCGCGCGCTGGCGGCAGGCTACGAAGCTGGTGGTGACGAGATCGTCTTCACCGCCGACCTGTTGGACCACGCCACGCTGGCAACGGTTGTCGAGCACCGCATCCCTGTGAACGCCGGCTCCATCGACATGCTCGATCAGCTCGGCACGGCTTCGCCCGGCCACGCGGTCTGGCTGCGCATCAACCCAGGGTTCGGCCATGGCCACAGCCACAAGACCAACACCGGCGGCGAGCACAGCAAGCACGGCATCTGGCATGCCGATCTGGGCGCTGCGCTGGCGGCCATCCGCCGCCATGGGCTCAAGCTGGTCGGCCTGCACATGCACATTGGTTCGGGCGTGGACTACGAGCATCTGGCCCAGGTCGGCCAGGCCATGGTCGGCCTGGTGCGCGAAACGGTCGCGGCCGGGCATGATCTGCACGCGATCTCGGCCGGCGGTGGCCTGTCGATTCCCTACCGCGATGGCGATGCGCGCATCGACGTGGCCCACTACTTCGGGCTGTGGGATGCCGCCCGGCGTGAGGCTGAAGGCGTCGTGGGTCACGCGCTGAAGCTGGAGATCGAGCCTGGCCGCTACCTCGTCGCCGAAAGCGCCGTGCTTCTGGCCGAGGTGAGGGCAGTCAAGAACTCGGGCGCCAACCGCTTCGTCCTTGTCGACGCGGGCTTCAACGAGTTGATGCGCCCGGCCATGTACGGCGCCTTCCATGCCATGAGCCTGATTGGCGCCGGCGGCCCCGAGCGGCCCACCGTCGTGGCCGGTCCGCTGTGCGAGTCTGGCGATGTGTTCACGCAGGGCCCCGGCGGCGAGGTGCTGACGCGCGACCTGCCGGCAGCAAGCGTTGGCGACCTGCTCGTCATCCACGACGCGGGTGCCTATGGCGCCTCCATGTCCAGCAACTACAACAGTCGGCCGCTGGCGGCCGAGGTGCTGGTCGACGGCGACACCAGCCGCCTGATCCGCCGTCGCCAGACTGTCGAGGAGCTGCTGGCGCTGGAAACCTGAGCGTTTCTCCGCTGCGGCGGCGCGTGCAAGTCCGGAGATCATCCGGCCATGAAACTCGTCCCCATCCAGCAGGTTGCCGGTCACATCAAGGCCGGGGCGCCCCTGCCTTTCGGGGTGCGTGATGCCGAGGGCAAGCTGCTGCTGGCCAAGGGCCAGCCGGTGCCCAACGAGCAGATGCGCGAGGCGCTGCTGAACCGCGGCGTGTTCGTCGACATGGAGGAAGTGCGCGACGCCTCGGCGCGCAGCAGCGATGGCGGTGCGGGCAGCGAGGACTTCTTCGGCCGCTGGGAGGCGATGCAGACGCGCTTGTCCGTACTGCTGCGCACGCCGCAGGAAACCCTCTTCCTGCCGCGTGTCAAGGAATGCGCCGGCCAGCTGATCGCCTGGACCGAGCGTTTCCCTGACCAACTGCTCTTCGTCGTCATCCAGCACGACCACAGCCGCCACGAGGTCTACGGCCTGGCCCATTTGCTGCACACGGCCGCTGTCGCCGCGCTGCTGGCGCGCCGCCTCTCATGGACGCCGGAGCGCCAGAAGAGCCTCGTTGGCGCCGCGCTGACGATGAATCTCTCCATCATCGACCTGCAGGGGCGCCTGGCCTCGCGCGGCGGCAAGCTGCTGCCGCCCCAGCGCGCTGCCATCGACCGCCATCCTGACGAAGCCGTGGCCTGGCTGCGCAACGCCGGCCTGGAC
>NZ_JBFULE010000812.1:0-2308 GCF_056400485.1 Roseateles sp. P5_B10 | reverse complement strand
GCATTGAAGGGCACGTCGAAATTGAAGACCGCCGGCAGGTCGGCAATGTCCAGGCCGCGCGCAGCCACGTCCGTGGCGACGAGCAGGTCCACTTCGCCGCGCTTGAAGGCGTCGAGCGACTTCAGGCGCTCATCCTGCGATTTGTCGCCATGCAGGGCGGCCGTGCGCAGGCCGTCGCGCTCGAAGGAGCGCGCCAGACGGGCCACACCCAGCTTGGAGTTGYCGAAGACGATGGCCTGGCGGATGGAGCGCTCCTTCAGGATCTGCTTCACTGCGGCACGCTTGTCGTCATCGGTGACGCTGATGAAGCGCTGCTCGACGGTCGAGGCCGCCTGATTGGGGCGGGCCGTCTCGACCAGGATGGGGTCCTGCAGATAGCTCTGGGCCAGACGCTTGATTTCGGGCGAGAAGGTGGCCGAGAACAGCAGCGTCTGGCGCGCCTTGGGCAGGTAGCTGAGGATGCGCTGCAGGTCGGGCAGAAAGCCGATGTCCAGCATGCGGTCGGCTTCGTCGAGCACGACGTACTCGACCTGGTTGAGCACACAGTTCTTCGCTTCGATGTGGTCCAGCAGGCGGCCCGGCGTGGCGATCAGCACCTCGACGCCGGCCTTGAGCGCGGCCGTCTGCGGCTTCATGTCGATGCCGCCGAAGACGACGACCGAGCGCAGATGCGTGTGCTTGGCGTACTTCTTGACGTTCTCTGCCACCTGGTCAGCCAGCTCACGCGTGGGCGCCAGCACCAGGGCGCGCACCGGGTGGCGGGCCGGCGAGACACTCGGGTTCTCGTGCTTGAGCATGCGCTGCAGCAAGGGGATGGAGAATGCCGCCGTCTTGCCCGTGCCGGTCTGGGCGGCGCCCATGACGTCGCGGCCTTCCAGAACGATGGGAATCGCCTTGGCCTGGATGGGCGTCATCGTCAGATAACCGGAATCAGCCACCGCGCGCAGCAGCTTGGGGTCTAGCGGCAGGGTGTCGAAACGGGCAGGCGCGGGCGCCTCGGCGGGCACCGCGACTGCGGACTCAGGGGTTTCTTGCATCCGGTGATTATCCCGGATAGGGGAAAAGGCCTGCCAGCCCTACTCCGGCCGGGTCACCGGCGGCCGTAATTCGGCTCGCGTATTCAGCACCATCCAGCGGGGCGTGCGGAAGCGAACGATGCGCCAATACAGCAGCACGTAGAAGACAACGAACAGCCCGAGGATGACCTGCAGCATGACGGTGTCGTCCCACCAGATCGTCGCTGGCACGACGGACAGGCTGCACAGCACCCAGAGATAGGGCGCGGTCAGCGCATTGCGGCGAGTCAGCACGGCGGCGTCCCGGCTGCCGATGGCCCAGCGCATCAGGCGGCGGTAGATGAGGCTGTGCAGGTGGATGCCATCGGGCATGCCGACCGGCCGGCCACGCACCACCTTGCGCCGGTACATGGAGAACACCGTCTCCCAGACTGGATAGGCGCACAACAGCAGCGGGAACATCGGCGAGACCTCGGGGTTGCGCACCAGCAGCAGGATGGCGAGCTCCGACAGGATGAAGCCGAGGAAATAGGCGCCGCCGTCGCCGAGGAAGATCAGCCCGAAGGGGTAGTTCCACATGAAGAAGCCGAGCACGGCACCGATGACGGCGATGGCCATGGCCGCGACGAACTGGTCGCCCGCCTGCAGGGCGACATAGGCCAGGCCCGCTAGCATGATGGCCGAGCACATGGACGCCAGACCGTTCATGCCGTCGATGATGTTGATCGAATGGGCCACGCCACTGACAACCAGCAGCGCAAGCAGGTAGCCGCCCRCCGTCGTGGCCGCGATCAAGTCCAGCCCGGGGATCTCGGTCACCTTGATCTGCGCGCCCAGCAGCCAGGCGCCCAGGGCGGCTGCCAGCAGCGTGGCCAGCATGCGGCGCAGCGGGCTGACGCGCTTGGTCAGGTCTTCGATGACGCCGGAGGCGAAGGCTGGCGCGCTGCACGCGAGCAGCAGCCCAGCCATGTGGCGCATGGCCGGATAACGCCAGGTGAGCAAGACCGTGCCGACGGCAAAGCCACCGAAGATGGCAAGCCCGCCAATGCGCGGCACGGGGCGGGAGTGAAACTTCTGCGGGCCGGACAGGTCATGGTCGGCCGACAGCGCACCGTGCAGGTGCGATGAACGGATGATGAGCAGCGTTGCAGCAGCTGCAATCGCAAAGCTCAGGGCGAGAATCGGAAGCATGGAATAAGAGCGCAGGCCTGGATGCGGGGCAGCGGCTGTGACCACCGTTCGGCCGACATCAGCAGTGTAACGACGGGAGACTGCGCCGGGCGCTATCCGGG
>NZ_JBFULE010000811.1:0-2310 GCF_056400485.1 Roseateles sp. P5_B10 | reverse complement strand
CTGCCGGGCAGCGCGACGCGCAGCTTCAGCGTCGTGGCATCGGGTGGCAGCAGCGCGCGGGCCGCGGCGTTCAGGTGCACGGTGTTGGCGCCCAGCAGCTGGGTCCAGCCTCCGTCGACCTGGGGCGTCAGCTCGGGTGCGATGGGGTGGCCGGAAGCGGCGGAGGCGAGTAGGGCGAGTGGGTCCAGCCCGATGAGGCGAATGGACAGGCCGCGGCCTTCGGGGCCGGTCTGGCCGGGCCACAGCGCCTGGGCTTCGATGACCGGGCTGGCGGTGGCGACTTCGGGGCGGTTGAGCAGCTCGGCGAAGTCGGCGTCGGTCAGCGGGCCGGAGCGGGCGCGCACGATCAGGTCGGGCTGGCCGTTGACGCTGCGGGCGGCGCGGGCGAACTCGGTCAGCGCGGCGCCGTTGAGCAGGTGCACGCCGAAGGCGAGGGCGACGCCGAGCATGACGGCGACGATGGCGAGCAGCACGCGCCCGGGGTGGTCGCGCCAGGTGGGCCAGGTGAGGTGGCGCCAGAGGGTCAGCATGGGCAGGCCGCCTTGGGCGCTTTTCGTTGCGCTTGCTTGCTGGCGAGGCCCATGCCGGGAGTTCGCCCCGGCGGGCGACCTTCTTTTTGAGCGACCAAAAAGAAGGCAAAAAGTCGCCCCCGAACCGCCCGGCCCTTAGCTTCGCAGCGGGCTGCCCTGCGGTACTCAAGCCTTGAGGCCTCGCGCAGAACTCGCTTCGCTACGCTGCGCTCAAACAACTGCGCGAAGTCAGAACTTGAAGCGCGCTGCGCGCGCGGCCTCAAGGCYTTSCGTTCCTCGGCGGGCTCAGAGGGGGGGTGATGAACAGCCGGCGCCAGCCGGCTTGTGGGCCTGGCTGTTGGCTGTTCCGGGGCCTCCCCTTCTAAACCGCCGAGAAGCGCAGAAGCCCAGGGCGCGAGCGCAGCGAGCCTCAAGCTCTGACTTCGCGCCCCTTTGTTTGAACGGAGCGTAGCGAAGTGAGTTGGGCGCGGCCCTGGGCTTCGAGCATCGCAGGGGACCCCGTCAGGGGCGGTTTTGCAGGGGAGAGCTTTTTGCCTACTTTTTGGCGGCGCAAAAAGTAGGTCGGCCGCCGGGACGAAATCCCGGCTGAGCCTTGGCGCCAAGCCAAAGTTACGCCTCATGCAACCCTGTCGCATCCAGCCGCAACCGCCGATCAGCCGATTGAGCGGCAACTTCAGAGTGAGTCACGAGCAAGCAAGCCGCGCCAGCCTCGTGCGTGCAACGCCGCAGCAACTCCAGCACTTCAGCCGCATGCCGCGCATCGAGATTGCCCGTCGGCTCATCCGCCAGAACGAGGCGAGGCTTGTGCACCAGCGCTCTCGCAATCGCCACACGTTGTAGCTGCCCACCTGACAGTTGCCGCGGCATGCGAGCGGCAAACGCCCCAAGGTTCACCGCCGCCAGCATCTCCGCCACCCGGCCGTCGTCACGCAAACCCAGCAGCCGCAACGGCAACGCCACGTTGTCCGCCACGCTCAGATGCGGCAGCAGGTGGAAGGCCTGGAAGATAAACCCCAGCTTCTCCCGCCGCAACGCTGATCGGGCTTCATCGTCCAGTGGCCGCAAGTCCTGCCCTGCCAGCGTGATCGAGCCCGCATCGGCCTCGTCCAACCCCGCCAGACAGTTCAGCAACGTCGACTTGCCACTGCCCGACTCGCCCAACAGCGCAACGATCTCGCCAGGGGCCAGGTCCAGATCAATGCCGGCAAACACCGGCGTGTCGGCGTAACTCTTCACGAGCCCGCGAGCGGAGAGAACCGTCATGCGTTCAGCAGCCTCTGCAATCCAGCCAGCAATTCAGGAATCGGCTGCGGCCCATCACAGGCAATGACGCGACGCTTGGGCATGCTGCGCAGCCAGGTCACTTGCCGCTTGGCAAGCTGACGCGTCGCCGCGACGCCGCGGTCGCGCAGGTCGGCGAAGTCGTTGGCGTCCAGCGCCTCCCACACCTGCCGGTAGCCGACGCAGCGCATCGATGGCAGCGCCAACGACAGGTCACCGCGCGCACGCAGCCCCTTGACCTCATCGACCAAGCCAGCAGCCAGCATCGCGTCAAACCGCTGCGCCAGCCGCCCGTGCAGCCATGCGCGGTCATCAGGCTCCAACGAGAACAACGGCCAGTCGACGCCTTCGTCACGCGACGCGGCATGCAGTGCGCTCAGGGGCTGGCCGGTCAGGCGGATGACTTCCAGCGCGCGCTGGATGCGCTGGCTGTCGTTGGGTGCCAAGCGGGCGCCCGTTTCAGGGTCGAGCTTGGCCAACTCCGCATGCATCGCTGGCC
>NZ_JBFULE010000810.1:0-2310 GCF_056400485.1 Roseateles sp. P5_B10 | reverse complement strand
GAATTACAAACAGTAGGACGTGTAATTCGCTTTGTCGAATATTTCTGTTGGTGTGCGGGCCGCCCCTCTCGCGCGGCCGGAATCAACTACTGTCCCAGCTTTGTGCAGGGCGAACCATGCGCGATCCGAGATCCAGCGATGAATGATTCGTTCGACGGCATCGGCATCACCGCGGTCGAGCGCGATACCGGCATCCACAAGGAAACGCTGCGCGTCTGGGAGCGCCGCTATGGTTTCCCGTCGCCCAGGCGCGACGCGACCGGCGAGCGCCTGTACCCGCCGGAACAGGTTCAGCGGCTGCGGCTCGTGAAGCGGTTGCTGGACGCCGGCCACCGTCCGGGCCGTGTCGTTGCTGCGTCGGTGCAGGAGTTGTCGGCCCTGCTGAAGCCGCCTGCGGCCGTGCCCGTCGCGGGCGCGGCTGTCGAGCCTTTCGAGATCGCCGCCTGTGCCGCCTTGCTGCAAGGCCATGACGTCGAGGGGCTGCGGCGTGCGCTGTCCGAGGTCGTGCTGCGCCGCGGTCTGGGGCGCGGCGTCATCGAGGTCTTCGCGCCTTTGACGACGCGCATTGGCGAGCTGTGGATGAGCGGGGCGCTGCAGATCTTCCAGGAGCACCTCTACAGCGAATCCCTGCAGTTGGTGCTGCGCCAGGCCATGCATGCGTTGCCGCCCCCGACCGGTCGCCAGCCGCGGGTGCTGTTGACAACCCTGCCCGGCGAAAGCCACGCGCTGGGCCTGCTGATGGTCGAGGCTCTGCTGGGCCTGGAGGGCGCCGTCTGCCTGTCACTGGGCGTGCAGACCCCGTTGGCGCAGTTGCCTGCCGCCGCTGCGGCCTGCCGGGTCGATGTCGTCGCGCTGAGCTTCGCCGGCCAGTTGGCCCACCGCGCCATGCTGGACGGGCTGGCCAGCTTGCGCGGGCAGCTGCCGGCCGCCGTCGAAATCTGGGCCAGCAGCAGCAGCCGGGCACTCCGTTTGCCGGGCTCTCAGGACGGCGTGCGCTGCCTCGACGGCTTGGCCGCAATCGCGCCGGAGATGGCACGCTGGCGCGAACTTTAGAATCCCGCCTCTAGACGAGGATTTCTCATGCTTTACCCTGAACTGTTCAAACAACTCGAAGCCGTGCGCTGGAACATGGACCGCGACATCCCGTGGGACAAGTTCGACGCCAGCCTGTTGAGCGACGAACAGGCCCAGACCATCAAGATGAACGCCATCACCGAGTGGTCGGCGCTGCCCGCCACCGAGATGTTCCTGCGCGACAACCGCGAAGACAGTGACTTCTGCGCCTTCATGTCGGTCTGGTTCTTCGAGGAGCAAAAGCACAGCCTGGTGCTGATCGAATACCTCAAGCGCTTCCGCCCTGATCTCGTGCCCACGGAGGCCGAGCTGCACGAGGTGCGGTTCGACTTCGACCCCGCGCCAGCGCTCGAGACGCTGATGATGCATTTCTGCGGCGAGATCCGCCTGAACCACTGGTACCGCCGCGCGTCCGAGTGGCACAACGAGCCCGTCATCAAGGCCATCTACGAAACCCTGTCGCGCGACGAGGCCCGGCACGGCGGCGCCTATCTGCGCTACATGAAGCGGGCCATGGCCAAGTTCGGCGACGAGGCCCGCGCCGCCTTCGCCAAGGTCGGCGTGCTGATGGCCAGCGCCCGCCGCACGGCCCAGGCCCTGCACCCGACCAATCTGCACGTCAACGCCAAACTCTTCCCGCGCGACACCATCCAGAGCCGCCTGCCGGACCCCGAATGGCTGGAGCGCTGGCTGGACAAGCAGATCCAGTTCGACTCGGTTTGGGAGAACAAGGTCGTCGAGCGCATCCTGCACAACATGAGCCTGCTGATGGACCGCAGCTTCGCCACCGTGCAGGAGCTCAACCGCTTCCGCAAGGAAGTGGCAGCGCGCATCGTGCCGCCGGCGGCGCCCGACGCTCTGGCCAGTTCACCGACCTGAGGCGTTCAGAAACAAAAAACCGGGGCCAGTTGAACTGACCCCGGTTTGCTTTTGGACAGGCCGGCCGATCAGGCGCCGCGTGCCCGCTTCATCACCACCAGCGCGAAACCAGCGGCGGCCACGGCGACCCAGCCCAGGAACTGCGGCGAGGCGAGATCGGCCAGCGTGTGGCTCAGGTCCTGCAGCGACCAGGTCCACAGGTTGACATCCGACATCAGGGCCGACTTCAGGCCGTCCGCGTCATTGATCATCGAGTGGCCGAGGCGCTCGTTCCAATCGCTCAGCGCCTGCAGCGGCCAGTCGATGCTGTAGACCTTGTGCAGCACCAGGGTGACAACGAAGCCGCCGACGAAGACC
>NZ_JBFULE010000809.1:0-2311 GCF_056400485.1 Roseateles sp. P5_B10 | reverse complement strand
GTGCGGGCCTCGACGCGCTGGCCATCAACGTCCAGCACGCCTTGGGCGAGGAAGCGCGCCCGGCCGAAAAGCCGCGTGGATTCCGGCCAGCCATGCACCGTCTCGAGCACGAAACCGACGAAACGATCGCGCTCCTCCCGCACCCGCTGCATGACCGCCCGGCCGTCAATGCGCGGCGCCTCGGCCTGCACGCCGAAGCGATGCGCCTCGCGCACGGCCTGGGCTGCTTCGGCCGCAGCGATCAGCAGCTTGCTGGGCATGCAGCCGACACGCGCGCAGGTGGTGCCGTAGTGGGCGGCCTCGATCAGCAGCACGCGGTCGGTGTGGGCGCGCGCGGCGCGGTAGGCAGCCATGCCGGCAGTGCCGGCGCCGATGATGGCGACGTCGCAGGAGAAGGTCACGGTGCTGGGCTTCCTGAGTGTCCGACTGGGCAGGATAGCCGCTGCCGCGTCAGGTGTGCAGGCCGCGCCGCGCGGCTTCCTCGCGCAGGCAGTTCAGCATCAACTCTGCGCCTGGCGACAGCTGATGGCCGCGGCGGGTGACGATGCCATACGCGTCCATGCGCAGGCCGAGGTCGAAGTTGAGCACCGCCAACAAACCCGCCTCCAGATAGGGCTTGACCAGCTCTTCGGGCAGGGCCGACAACATGTCGGACTGGCCGAGCAGGCTGGTGATGACGGGCAGGGACAGGGTCTCGACGGTCTGCTGGGGCTGGTCCAGGCCGGCCGAGAGGAACAGGGCGGTCAGGCGGTCGCGCAGGATGCTGCCGCCGGGCGGCAGGATCCAGCTCTGGCGGGCCAGCTCGGGCAGGCTGAGGTCGCGACGGTCGGACAGCGGGTGGCCGGCGCGCACGACCAGGCAATGCGGCTCGTCGGTGAGCGGTTCGAAGCTGAGCTGGGCGGCCGACTCGCTGTCCAGCACCCGGCCGATGACGAGGTCGAGCTCACCGTTCTGCAGGTGCTGGATGAGCAGCTTGCTGGTGTCCACCGAGATGGCGACATGCACCCGCGGCTGGCGGGCCTTGAGCTGCGTGATGGCGGCCGGCAGCAGCGTCGTCGAGGGCGTCAGCACGGAACCGACCGCCACGCGGCCCGACAGGCCCGACAGCAGTTCCATGAGCTCCTGATGGCCGGCGTCCAGCTCGGCCAGGGCCGCGCCGGCGCGCCGGATCATGACCTCACCGTACCAGGTTGGCGCCACACCGCGCGGCAGGCGCTCGAAGAGCTTGACGCCCAGAGCGTGCTCGAGATCGGCCAGCAGCTTGGATGCCGCCGGCTGCGTCAGGTTGGCGGCCTGGGCGGCATGCAGGATCGAGCCGTGCCGACCGAGTTCCACCAGCAGCACGAGCTGGCGAGTCTTCAGGTGGGAGCGGACAAAGCGATCCGAGCGCGGGTCAGTCATTCGTGATAGAGCTGCGACCGGCCCCCATCGATGAGGATGTCGGTTGCGTTGATGAAGCGGGCTTCGTCGCTGGCGAGGAAGAGCGCAGTGTAGGCAACCTCGATGGGCTCGCCGATGCGCTTGGGCGGCAGCAGCTCGACCTGCCGTTTGGCGTCCTCGGGTGAGTTGGCCAGCCACTCGACGACACGCTCGGACAGGATCAGCCCCGGCGAAATGGAGTTGACGCGGATGTTGTGCGCGGCGTATTGGATGCCTAGCGCCTTGGTCATGCCGATCAGTGCGTGCTTGGCGACGGGATAGGGGAAGGCGTTGGGGATGATGCGGTGGCCGTGCACCGAGGCGACGTTGACGATGCTGCCGCCGCCGCTCTCCAGCATGCCGGGCAGCACGGCACGGCTGCAGTGCATCGCGCCGTCGAGGTCGACGGCGAAGCAGCGTTGCCACTGCGCCGTCGTCATCGCCAGCGGCTCGGCGAAGACGTCCATGCCGGCGTTGTTGATGAGCACGTTGATCGTGCCGAAGCGCTCGACGCCGCGCGCAGCCATCGCGCGCACGGCGGCTTCATCGGCGATGTCGGTGGCGATGAACATGGCGTTGTCATCGCCCAGCTCCTGCACCAACGCCGCGCCCAGCGCCTCGTCGGCTGCCAGCCCGTTGAGGATGACTCTGGCGCCCTCGGCGACAAAGAGCCGGGCGATGGCCTTGCCGATGCCCTGGGTGGAACCGGTCACCAGCGCGACCTTGCCTTGCAGACGTGAACTCATCTCAGCTTTCCATCGTGGCGAACGTCCCACGGTTCGTCAGTATTGCGGGCCGAGCGACGGGCCGCTCCCTAGCCGGCCCGCGCTGGCGATGTGCTTGCGGCTCAATGCCGCAAGCATCGCCGTCCCCGCGGGGGACCGACCAAGAT
>NZ_JBFULE010000808.1:0-2314 GCF_056400485.1 Roseateles sp. P5_B10 | reverse complement strand
CATCAACACCGGGACGCCCGTGTCCTTGGAAAAGGCATCCCACGCGGCCGCATCCAGCGGCCGGCCGAAGGTGGCCACGGGCATCACCAGCGCCAGGCGGCGGTGGCGTGCGACCTCGCGCGCGAGCACCGGGCTGAGCTGCCAACTGCCCTCGGCGACGTCGGCGAACAGCACCCGCAGCCCCTGGCGCAGTGCAGCGGCTGCGGTGGCGGGAAAGGTGAAGGCGGGCATCAGCACCTCGCCGCCCCGCGGCAGGTCCAGCGCCGCCATCGCCAGTTCGAGGGCGGCGGTGCCACTGCTCGCCGTGCGGACATGCAGGTCCGACCCCACCGGCACGATCGACGCGACCGGCCAGTGCGCCGCGAGCGTCGCTTCCAGCTCCCGCACCAGCGGGCCGAAGTTGCCGTACTGGCGTGCGGCGTCGATGCGGCGCAGCCAGGGCATCAGCGCGTCCGCGCAGGGCAGGTCGGGAATCAGCAGCCGCATGCTCATGGCGCTGGCGCCGGGACAAGGCCGGGCACCTCGTCGTGCCCGATCTCGAAGTGCTCGGCCGGCAGGCCTGCACACCAGCGCTGCCACATGCGGCGAACGGCTCGCTCCAGGCCCCGCGCGACCGTGGCCGGCCGGCGCAGCGGCGTGGCCTGCCAGCGATCCCGCAGGCCCGCACGCAAGGCCGCCAGTGCCGGCAGGTCGCCGGCCCGGGCGGCAGCGATGGCGACGAACTCGTCGACGTCGCGCGCCACCCAGTCCTCCAGCCCGATGCGGCCCAGCACGCCGGCCGATTGGCAATGCGCCCGCCCGGGGCCGCGCAGCGTCACGACCGGCACGCCCATCGCGAGCGCATAGTTGGTCGTCGTGCCGCCACCGTAGGGCCAGCTGTCGAGCACAAGGTCCACCTCGCCGTGCAGGGCCAGGTAGTCGGCCAGCGCCACGGGCGGCCGGAACTGCAGCCGCGCCGCGGCAATGCCCTGCCGCGCGAACTCAGCCTCCAGGCGCTGCGCCTGCGCCGGCGCGGCGACGTAGCCGATCAGCAGGCGCGCATCCGGCACGGCGTGCAACACGCGGGCCCAGCCAGCGACGACCTCCGGGCCGATCTTGCGCACCGCGTTGAAGCTGCCGAAGCAGACCCGCCCCGCCGCCAGCGCCGGCAGCGGACCGACCTCCGGCAGCCGAACCAGCGGCGTGAACGTGCCCGAGCAGGGGATGCGCGCGAACTTCTCGACGTAGAAGTGCTCGTACAGGCCCGGCGGCGCATTGAAACGGTCGCACAGCGCGTAGTCCATGGCACGCAGGCCGGTCGTGTTGGGATAGCCGATCCACGTCACCTGCAGCGGCGCGGGCTTCATCGCAAAGCTCGGCAACCGGTGGCCGGCCGTGTGGCCCGATAGGTCAAACAGCACGTCGATCGCGTCGGCATGGATGCGGGCCGCCAGCGCCTCGTCGCCGAGGTCCCGCACGTCGCGCCAGACCTGGGCCAGCGGGCGCAGCCGCTCGGTGACTGCATCGCGCTTCGCACCGCCCGCGTAGACCCAGACTTCGATCTGCGTCCGGTCCAGCGCCGCCCAGACCGGCTCGATGAAGCCGGCCACGGGATGATCGTAGAGATCGCCCGAGACGAAGCCTACGCGCAGCCGCCGCGCCGGGTCGCACGGCTGCGCGAAGGCGAAGCCCGCAGCGGGCGCCGCGGCCTCGGCGCGCCGGCCGTATTCGACATGCGCGGCGAAGCTCTCCTCGGGCGCCAGGCTGCCATCGAGCGTGCCGTAGTACAGCCGGTTGCTGAACAGGGACAGGTCGCGCGGAAACTCATCGCGGCTTGCGCTGCAGTAGGCCGCAGCCTCGGCCGGGTCACCCCGGTGCGCAGCGTGCCAGGCCAGCAGGCGGCGCGCTTCCACGTTCTCGGGATCGAGTTCGAGGACGCGGCGATAGCTGTCCGGTCCGTCGGCTTCCTGCCCGGTGACCGTCAGGAAGCGGGCCAGGTTCAATTGAAACTCCACCGGCTGCGGCGCCAACGTCACCGCGCGCCGGCTGGCATCGATGGCTTCGGACATGCGCTGCGAAGCCGCCAGCGCGACGGCCAGGTTGTTGTGACGCGCCGCCTCCTGCGGTTCGTCACGCACCGCGCGGCGCGCCAGGCTCAACGCCTGCGGCAGGTCGCCTGCTTCCATCGCCGCGGCAAAAGCCTGCCAGGCCATCGTCCCGGCCGCCGTTCCGAGAATGCGCAGGTTGTCTCGGATTTCGGCATCGCCCGGTGCCAACTCGGCCGCACGGCGCAGCGCCGCCAGCGCGTCGCGATGCCGGCCAAGCTGCATATGGC
>NZ_JBFULE010000807.1:0-2317 GCF_056400485.1 Roseateles sp. P5_B10 | reverse complement strand
GGTCCCAGTTCTCGGCTTTCCAGCGGTTCTGGATCTCCATGAAGCCGACCTGGGTCGGGTGGCCATAGGTCTTGACGTGGTGGTCGTACTGCCAGTTGCCCTGGATGTACATGCGCCGGGCATACCAGTCGCCCATCTCGGGCACGCATTGCGCGCTCCAGTGCGCCCAGATGCCGAACTTGGCGTCGCGGAACCAGTCCGGCGTGCGGTAGCCGTCGACAAGGGAATCCCAGTTGGCCTGGAAGGGGGCCGGCGCCGCTTGGGCGGTCGTCAGCCCGGTGGCGCCGGCGGAGGCGGCAGCGGCGCTGAGGAAGGAGCGGCGGCTCCAAGGGGCGGCGAGTTTTGCGGTCATGGCAGTCACGAGGAGAAATGCGCGGGAGGCGTTGGCTTCCCGCGCTTGGAAAAAGTGCGGGCGCCAGGCCCGCTGTCCACTGGTTGCTTATCTGGCGTGGCATTCGGCGGATGGCGCCGTCGGCCCGCTCGAATGGACCTTCACTTGGTGGCGTTGACGATGGTGCTGATCTCGTCGGGCGTCTTCACCGCGCCGGTGTTGCGGTCGATCATCTCGCCCGTGTCCCACCACATCGGCACCAGGCCGTGCAGCCAGGCCGAGCGCGTGACGTACTGCGCCCAGGCCTTGCGGTAGGGAGGCATGCCCGGGTAGTTCGGCTTGTTGTAGGCACCGTACTCGCCAACGATCACCGGCACGCCCTGGTCGACGAAGCGCGTCTTCATCTTCTGGAACTCGGCGTCCACATAGGGCTCGTTGGCCCAGGTCTCGCGGTTGGGATCGGTCGCCGAGACGCCCCACTGCCACTGGTTGCTGTTGCTGTTGAGCGTGAAGTTGTACGGGTCGTAGTAGTGGATCTCGAAGAACAGCCGGTTGGCGATCGTGTCGGTGGGCAGCACCGCAGACGCGTATGAGATATCGATGTTGGTCTCGTAGGCCTGCGCGACGAGGTGGCGCTTGGCGTTGTTGCCGCCGGTGGCGCGCACCGCGTTCACGAACGCCTGGTTGTAGCCGTTCTGGACGTTCAGCCACTCCGGGTCTTTGGGCGCGCCCCATTGCGTGTTCTCCTTGCCAACCTCGTTCATGGCGGCAAACAGCAGGTAGTCGTCGTAGTCCTTGAAGTTGTTGGCGATCTGCGTCCACAGCTTGGTCAGCCGGGCGTTGTTGGCCGGCTGGGCTGCATAGGTGGTGTTGTTCAGCCAACCGCCTTCGTGGTGCAGGTTCAGGACGACGTACAGGCCGGCGTTACGGGCGTACTTGACGACCTGTGTGACGCGTGCCATCCACACGGGGTCGATGTTGTCGTTGGCGTCGACGTGTGGCGTCCAGGTGACAGGCAGGCGGATGCTCTTGAAGCCGGCGTTCTTGATGCCGTTCATCAGCGCCTGATTGATCAATGGGTTGCCCCAGGAGGTCTCGGTCGGCGTGGCGTCCAGCGTGTTGCCGATGTTCCAGCCMGGCGACATCTCCTTGGACATCTGCATGGCGGTGATGTCGCGCATCCCGCCAGCGACGGCGATCGTGAACGACTGCAGCGTCTTGGCGCCGCATGCGTTGGTGTAGGTGGCCGTGGCCGTGCAGGCGGCGGTGGGCGTGACGGTCTGCTCGCGGGATCCGCCGGCGGTGCCGCAGCCGCTCCAGCTCCACATGCCGCCGGAGACCGGCTGCGGGCCGAGGATGGCCGACTGGCCCGCGGGGACGGAAGCCGAGGCGGTCTGCGTCCAACTGCCACCGACGTTGATGTAGGGCGTGACGGCGGTGGGCGCGCAAGTGCTGCCGCGCGTGGCCGTGGCCGAGCCGGAGTTGTAGCTGCCGGCGTTGGTCGTGAACTTGACCCAGTACCAGTAGGGCGTGCCAGTGGTGGCCGAGGCGTCGCCGTAGCTAGTGCTGGCCTTGTTGACGACCGCGATGCGGCTGCGGCCGTTGGGATCGGAATCCGTGTCTCGGTAAACCTCCAACGACTTGACGGCGCCGCTGACGGTCCAGTTCAGCTGGATGTCGTTGGCCGTGCCATTGGCCGTCAGGCAGACGGTGGCGCCGCCACCGCTGCCGCAGTTCTGGGCCTGAACGGCCGAGCCTGCACTGGCACCGAGGGCCAGGAGCAAGGTTGATAGAAGCAGTCTCATGGTCATACCTTTCCAAGCGAAGGGCTCGGCCGKTTGTCTCCTCCGGTGACGAGCGTTGTGGGAGGCCGGTCCGATGCTCGGAAGCGACCTCGACGATGACGCGTAACTTGAGTCGGCGGGCTGACGCCAGGACTTGCGCGCCAGCCCACCGAGTCATGCGTTCAATTGCTGTAGTTCACCC
>NZ_JBFULE010000806.1:0-2325 GCF_056400485.1 Roseateles sp. P5_B10 | reverse complement strand
ACCTTCCGCCTGCGCCACCGTTTCGACGCGGACACCGGCGCGTCGGAGGCCGGCACGGGCAGGCCGTTCTGGCACGGCGAGTCGACCGTCGGCATCAAGGGCGGATTCGGCGCTTTGCGCCTGGGCCGCGCGCTCGACGCCATCCAGGCGCAGGACTGGGCCTTCGACGCCTGGAGCAACTACGACCGCATCGTGTCGCCCGCCTGGGACCTGTGGCATTGGAACTACTCCGCCGACCCGGCCGGCGGCGGCTCGGGCCGCGTGGCCAACGCGGTCTTCTACGACTCGCCGAAGTTCGCCAACGTCTCGCTGCACGTCAGCGCCTCTCCCGAGTCGCCCGCAGGCGCTGTGGCGAAGACGCGCGCCGCCACGCTGCTCTACAACGACGGCAAGCTGCGCATGATGCTGGGCAGCGGCAAGAACAGCGCCGGCGCCACCGAGACCTCGGTCGGCGTGCGTGCCGCCTTCGGCATGCTGTCGTTGATGGGCATGTACAACGTCAGCGAATCCGTCGCCGGCTCCAAGGCCAAGGTGACGACGCTGGGCGCGGTCTATGTGATGGGTGCCACGACGCTGAAGGCAGGCTGGGGCCAGGCCGACGTGGACGGCCTGAAGAAGGAGAAGATGGTCTCGGTGAGCGCCGGCTACAGCCTGTCCAAGCGCACCACGGTGTATGCGGACCTGGCCTCCAAGCGCCTGCTCGGCACCGGTACCAAAGAGGTCTACGGCGCGGGCATGACGCACTCGTTCTGACCGGGCCTCGCTACGACCCCTTCGCGAGATTGAACTGGCCCGGCACACCGCCCCGATGCGCTCGCAGCCGGATCGACCACCCTGCCAGCAAACGGCGCTCCCGACGCCGGCGCCGGGTTGCGCCGACCGGCGCCACGTCGCAGGCTCCGAAACAATTGCAGTCGGGAGCCGGGTCGCTCGGCGTAACCTGCTGGGCCAAGGCGTCTACGCTGCGGGCACCGCGGCGGCTGATCCCACGGGCATGCTGTTTCGGCGCCGCCACAGGACGCATGTCCTCCAACAGGCAGGCCATGTCGATTTGGGTTCCCGTCGTTCGTCGATGGGAGACGAGGTGCCCTCAGGGGGCGCTCCGTCCGGTCAACTTAGCAGGAGTGAAGACATGTCATACATCGATGGTTTCGTGATCGCGGTCCCTACCGCCAACAAGCAGAAGTTCATTGAGCACGCGCGCCACTTCGACGCGATGTTCCTTGAGCTGGGCGCGACCCGTGTGATCGAAAGTTGGGGCGACGACGTCCCTGACGGCAAGGTCACCGATTTCCGCCGCGCAGTCCAGGCCACCGCCGAGGAGACGGTCGCCTTTTCGTGGGTCGAATGGCCGGACAAGGCCACGCGCGACGCAGGCATGAAGAAGATGATGGAGGACCCGCGCATGGATCCGTCCACACCCGGCAACCCGCCCATGCCCTTCGACGGCAAACGCATGATCTTCGGCGGCTTCGAACAGGTGGTCGAAGTGAAGGCTTGAGCGGCGGGGCGACAACACCGCCCCTGGTCCGCGCGTCACGACGGGCATCTGGCGCAACCGTCGGTCCGCAGGCGTGCCTCCGGGACATTGCGCCGGGCGCCCCGTCGTTGCGGCCCAGTATGTCGGCTCTCGGGACCCTGCATGGCTTCACACTGGCGGCCATGAGCGGTCATCGCCTCTGCTGCTTCGGGCGCCGGCTTCGTGCCCATAGCGGAAGGTCGAGATCGACCTCGAAGAGGGGCAGAGAAGCGAGCGAGGTCCGTCGCACGAGGGACCATGCTCTCGGCTCGCAGAAGTAGTTGTCGCAGCGGTGCCCCCTCCCTGAACTTCCAGGCGTTCATCAAGTTTGTGGATGGCAGGCACTGCGGCCAGCCCTACCGTCGCGCATGTCTGAATCTAGCTAGATGGGAGCCCTCTATGCACAAGTTTCGCAAAATCTCCGTGATGATCGCCGTTGGCGTCTCGGCACTCACAGCCCACGCTTCGTGTGCCGACATCAAGGCGTCGTGCGCCGAGGGCTACAAGCGTGACAACGAATACTGCAATACGCTGGATCGCCAATCCCAATCGAATTGCTTTAAGCGCGCAGCCGAAACGCTGAAATCGTGCGTAGGCGATTGCAAGTAGAACGCAGATCTATTTCCTGCTTCATGGATGCTCATGACACCTGTCCCCGACTTCTTCGCTGGAATGCTCACATCGGCTGTGCTATCGGCCGGTGGAGAGGAGGTGCAAGCTGCCGTGGTCAACGACATGATGGAGCACATCGATCGCGATGGTAGTCTGGACAGCCAGATCGCCCGGTCGATGCAGCAGAGTAAAGC
>NZ_JBFULE010000805.1:0-2325 GCF_056400485.1 Roseateles sp. P5_B10 | reverse complement strand
AGCTACCGCCGGCTGACGATGTCAGCGAGGAGATCGCCAGGCTGATCGAATCTTTCCACGTGATCGAACAAAGGCTGGAGGAGCTGACCGGGGGCGAGGTGGACACGGTGACTGACCAACTCGGTCGGACCTCCCTGCTGCGCCGCTCCCAGGAGCACTCACGCCGCAACGAGGCGGTGAAGCAGGCCGCGATTCTCGATGCTCTGCCCGCCCATATCGCCGTTCTCGATGCACAGGGATCCATCGTTGCGGTGAATGAGGCGTGGCGCTGCTTCGCCACCGCGAACGCGCTGCAGGGGCCACGCTATGCGGTCGGTGTCAATTACCTGAAGGTGTGCGATGACGCGATAGGCGACGGAGGGAGCGAGGGGCCCATCGTCTCAGCGGGCATACGTGCGGTGCTGATGGAAGGATCGAAGAGCTTTTCGATCGAGTACCCCTGTGACTCGACGACCGAGCAAAGGTGGTTTTTGCTGACAGTGACGCCGTTGGCCCAGCAGCGCCCGAATGGCGTGGTGGTCATGCACCTCAACATCACGGAGCAGAAGATCGGCGAAAACAGGATCAGGCGCCTGAACCGCGTCTATGCGATGTTGAGTGGCATCAATGCGCTGATAGTGCGCGCGCGCGGCTACGACGAGTTGTTCCGCGAGGCCAGCCGGCTGGCAGTCGACCTCGGCGCCTTCAAGATGGCCTGGATCGGTGTCATGGATCCCTTGACCCTGGAATGCAAGGCAGTCGCCTCGCACGGCAGCGAGCCGGGCAATGTCAACCCTATCCCGCCGAGTGCCCGCGTAGACGCACCGAGCAGCGACCGGCCGGCCTGCCGAGCGCTTCGGTCATCGCAGCCAGTGATCTGCAACGATATCGAGAGCGACCTGGCGATAGCGCCATTCCGCGCCGAGCTGCGGGGCGGGGGCTACCGATCATTTGGCTATTTCCCTTTGACGCTGCACGGGCAGCCATGGGCAGTCATGGCGCTGTTTTCGGGCGAGGCCGGCATATTCGATGCGCAGGAAATGCAGCTATTGCAGGAGCTGGCCGGCGATATCTCCTTCGCGCTCGACCATATCGAGAAACTGGAGCGGCTGGAGTACCTCGCCTATTTCGACGTGCTGACCGGATTGGCGAACCGCACGCTGTTCCTTGATCGGGTGACATGGCATCTGCTCGCCGCTATCGCCGGCGGCCACCCCATGGCCGTGTTCCTGTTCGATCTCGAACGCTTCAAGAACATCAACGACAGCCTGGGCCAGGTGACCGGCGACGAACTGCTGCGTCAGGTCGCCGCGTGGCTGGTTCAGCAAATGGGCGATGCTGGTCTGGTGGCACGCATCGGTTCGGACCGCTTCGCCGCGGTGCTGCCGCGTGTCACGCACCAGAGCGGCATACGGCAGCTGCTGGAGCAGACTTTGATGGCGTTCTTGAACCATTCCTTCCCGCTCAATGAGGCGGTGTTCCGCATCTCCGTCAAGGTGGGTGTCGCGGTGTTCCCGGACGACGGCGCCAGCGCCGAGAGCTTGTTCAAGAACGCCGAAGCGGCCTTGAAAAAGGCCAAATCCAGCGGTGACCGCTACCTGTTCTATACGCCGCAGATGACCGCCTCGGTAGCCAGCAAGCTGGCACTCGAGAACCAGCTGCGACAGGCGCTGGAGAACGGGGAATTCGTACTTCACTACCAACCCAAGGTCGATCTGCGCAGCGGCTTGCTGACTGGCGCCGAGGCCTTGATACGCTGGAATGACCCACGCACGGGTCTGGTACCGCCGACCCAGTTCATTCCGATCCTCGAAGAGACCGGTCTGATCTACGAGGTTGGGCGCTGGGCCCTGCGCAGTGCAATCAGCGACTATCTGCGCTGGCGCCGCGACGGCTTTTCAGCCGTGCGTATCGCCGTCAATGTGTCGCCGCTGCAGCTGCGCAATCGCGACTTCATCGCCGAGGTTGAGCAAGCCATCAGCATCGACCCGCAGGCAGCGGCCGGCCTGGAGTTGGAGATCACAGAAAGCCTGATCATGGAGGACGTGCTGCATAGCATCAGCAGCCTGCGCGCGATCCGCGCGATGGGCGTTCGTGTCGCCATCGACGACTTCGGTACCGGATTTTCGTCGCTGAGCTATCTGTCCAAATTGCCGGTCGACACACTCAAGATCGACCGTTCCTTCGTCGTCGACATGACCACCAGCTCGGAAGGCCTGGCACTGGTCTCGACCATCATCACGCTCGCGCACTCTCTGAAGCTCAACGTGGTGGCCGAAGGCGTGGAGACCGAGGCGCAGCGGCGCTTGTTGCAGGAGCTGGTCTGCAATGAGATGCAGGGTTATC
>NZ_JBFULE010000804.1:0-2326 GCF_056400485.1 Roseateles sp. P5_B10 | reverse complement strand
TCCCTCGCCTGTGCCTTTGAGGACTTCAGCGACGATCCCGGCCGCTCCTTCCTGGCCCATGTGCGCGACCTCGTGCAGGACGTCGCCCAGGGCGATTTCGACCGCATGGACGTCTACACGTCCAAGTTGGACGCCCTGGAAGCCTTCATCACCGAGCAGACCCGCAGCACGCTGAAGGCTGCCGGCGACGCCGCTGCCGTCGTCGAGCGCCGCGAGACCGACCTGCGCCTGCAGCAGCGCTACGCCCTGCAACTGCAGCAGCAGCTCGCCCGTGTGCCAATGCAGGACTTCCTGCGCACCTTCCTGGCTCAAGTCTGGTCCCAGGCCATCGTGCTGGCTTCGCGCGAGGGCGCGCCGGAGCGGGCCCTGCGCCTGCGCACGCTCGGCCGCACCCTGGTCATGAGCGTGCAGCCCAAGGGCGGCACGGCCGCGCGCGCCGATTTCCTGCGCGAGCTGCCCAATCTGATGCGCACCCTCAACGAGGGCATGGACCTGATCCGCTGGCCAGACGGCCCGCGCAAGGACTTCTTCGGCGTGCTGCTGCCCGCGCATGCCGAATCGCTGAAGGGCCAGGCCGCCAGCGCCCTGGACACCAACCTGCTGATCAAGCAGCTCGACCAGATCTTCGGCGTCGCGCCACCAGCCGAGGCCGACCTCGCCAGGCCCATGGCCGGCGAGACGGCGCCCGGCGATCTCGACGCCAGCCAGCGCCTGACGCCGGCCGAGGCCAAGAGCCTGGGCCTCGTCGAGGAAGCCAGCGTCGACTGGAACGGCGAGCTGGACCTCGACCTGTCAGGCAACGACGCCGCGGCCGCGGCCGAACCGCTGCAGGCCGTGGACATCTCCATCGACGGCCTGCCCGCCGCCGAGGGCGCACCCGAGGCCAGCAGCGGCGCCCTGCTGGTGGACAACATGCAGCTCGGCTTCGCCTATCAGATGCACACCGGCAACGAATGGCAGAAGGTGCGCCTGGCCCATGTCAGCGCCGGGCGCAGCTTCTTCATCTTCACGCACGGCAACCGCCACCAGGAGACGGTGACGATGACGGCCCGCATGCTGAGGAAGCTCTGCGAGGCCGACCGCATGCGCGCCTATGAACACGGTCTGCTGCTGGAGCGCGCGACGGCTCGTGCCCGGGCGCAACTGGCGGCGCTCGGCGGCCGCTAGCCGCCGATCAGCCGTCGCGCCATCGCGAGTGCCGCGCCCAGGCTGGCCGGGTCGGCCAGGCCCCGCCCCGCGATGTCGAAAGCCGTGCCGTGGTCGGGGCTGGTGCGCACGAAGGGCAGGCCCAGCGTCACGTTGACGCCCTGCTCCACCCCGAGGTATTTGACCGGGATCAAGCCATGGTCGTGCACCATGGCGACGACGACGTCGAACTCGCCGCGCCGGGCGCGCATGAAGATGGTGTCGGGCGCATAGGGGCCGCTGGCGTCCATGCCCGCGGCACGCGCGTCGGCGATGGCCGGCGCGATATGCAGGATCTCTTCATCACCGAACAAGCCGCCTTCGCCGGCATGCGGGTTCAGCCCGGCCACGGCAATGCGCGGCGCGGCGATGCCCATGCGCTGCAGCGCCGCCTGCGTGATGCGCAGCGTCTCTCCCACGGCCTCACGGGTCACGCGGGAGATGGCCTCACGCAGCGAGCAGTGGATGGTGACGAGCACCGTGCGCAGCTCCTCGTTGGCCAGCATCATGCGCACCGGAACGCCCCCCGCCAGGGCCTGCAGCATTTCCGTATGGCCCGGGTAGGGCGAGCCGGCCGCATGCAGGGCTTCCTTGTGGATGGGCGCCGTGATGAGGGCGCGCGCATGGCCGGCCTGGATCAGGCCGACGGCGGCCTCGATGCACRGGGCTGCGGCCGCGCCGGCACGGGCATCGACCTGGCCCAAGGGGGCATCGATCAAGCCTGCGGGCAGGCCAGCGGGCTGCCAGACTGGCAGGCAGCGCGGCGGTACGCGGCCTAACTCATCGGCCGCATGCAATTCGGCGACCGCCAGGCCACCGCCGGCAGCAGCGACCGCGCGCCTCATGACGGCAACGTCGCCGACCACCAGGGCATCCCGCGGCATCTCGTGCCGCCACAACTTGGCGATGATCTCGGGGCCGATGCCACAGGCATCACCCATGCTGAGGACCAGGGGCTGGCCTAGGGAGTTTTCCGGGGTCATGCCGCATTCTTTCATCACCCCGGCAGCGCGCTGGCAGACTGCCCACCGGCTCATCACGCCGTGGAGACTTTCTTGCGCAAGACCCTTGTTGCCGCCCTGATCGCCGGTCTGCATCTGACCGCCCCCGCCGCCACCCAGCCGGCACCCAAGGCCAATGC
>NZ_JBFULE010000803.1:0-2329 GCF_056400485.1 Roseateles sp. P5_B10 | reverse complement strand
GTCCAGGTATGCGACCGCCTTGGTCTTGAGATCTTCCACCGACTCGATTGCTGAACGAACGAGTGCGAGCCGAGCCGGCGCGGGCTGATCGGCCTCGCCCGCAACGACGATTTCGTAGGCGTACCCGCTCGGCGGGTCAATCATCCACAGCCTAGCCTCTGACAGAAAACGCATGTTGCTCATGCTGCTCAACGTCAAAGGTCAGCGGGCGGCGGAGCCGTCCGCTGCAGCGACAGGTTGGGCAGCAGGCTGGTACCAAACCTCAGTGCCCACGGGAACATCTGCTTTTGAGAGTCCGTGAAAGACGCAACCCCACCGCGGCTCCTTGGGCGGCGGGGTTTGGGAAATCCACTGAACCGTGAGCATTGCTTGCACAGCAGAAGCGTCAGGCATTCGCAGTTGGACTTCAAGTTTGGATGGGCCGCCGTAGTCTTGCACGAGCGGACCGGGCACCACCACGAGCCCACCGAAGGCCGGGATATCGAAGGTGTCCTCAACTCTCAAGAGTAGCTTCATGCCTGCTGCTCAACGTGTTCTCGGGAGACCGCCACTGCTACTTAGGCAGGCAAGCTGCGCCCTAGATCGGTGCCGACTGGCGGACAAAAGCAATTGATTCATCAGCAATTTTTTCACGTTGACTGTATGGATATACAGCACCAAATTCCCGGCAAAAGCGGCGCGTCGTTACAAGTTCTCATTGAACAGAGGCAGTGCCGCTGGAGGGCTCATGATGCCAGTCCAGTTGCCGACCTTGCCACCTCGGGGAAACCTGCGGCCCCGGCCGTCACCGAGCGAATTGCCGCCACTGCGGTCGGTCCGCGTGCTCGATCAGTTGCGCGAGCGCTGCCGCCTCCTGCACTACAGCCTGCGCACCGAAGAGGTCTACGCCTACTGGGTAAAAGCCTTCATCCGCTTTCATGGGTTGCGGCATCCGGCGGAGCTGGGTGGGCCCGAGGTGGAGGCCTTCCTGACGTATCTGGCCAATGACCGTGCAGTGGCGCCGTCAACCCACAGCCAGGCCCTGTCTCGGCTACTCGGACGTGGCCACCACGATGATCTACACCCACGTGCTCAAGCTCGGCGGCGGTGCCGTGCGCTCGCCACTGGATGTACTGGCCATGGCTCGACAGGAGGCTTCATGAACCTGGACATCGAACGGATCGACGACGCCGTGCTGGCCTTGCTGCTGCTGGGCCTGCATGACGGCCAGCATGCGTGGAAGTCCTTCGATTGGGATGCGATGGGCCGGCTGCACGAGAAGGGGTTGATCAGCGACCCGGTCGGCAAGGCGACGTCCGTGGCTCTCACCGATGAAGGCCTGCAGAGGGCGGAGGCCCTGCTGCAGTCGCTATTTGGCAAGGCGGGCTAAGCGGCTGAGGCCGCACCGCCGCACCGCCGCAGCGGCGCCGGCCGACTCATCACCCCGCCAGCAACTGCTCCAACCGCTGCTCGCGCAGACCATAAAAGCGCTTGATCTCGGCAATCTGCGCCAGCAGCTCGGGCCGGCGCGCAGCCAACGCCTCGGCGGCCAGGCCCTGCGCCTTCACGGCCAGGATCATCTTGTTCTTGCTGGTGTGCTCCAGCGCGATGAACTCGAAGACCTGGGTGCGGTAGCCCTGGCTCTCCAGCAGCAGGGCGCGCAGCGAGTCGGTCACCATCTCGGCCTCCTGGCCGAGATGGATGCCGTGCTGCAGCATGGGCCGCAGCACCGCGGGCAGCGTCATCTGCGGGCGCAGCTCCTTGTGGCAGCAGGGCGAACTCATGATGACTTTGGCGCCGGACTGCAGGCCGACATGCAGGGCATGGTCGGTGGCGATGTCGCAGGCATGCAGGGCGATCATCACGTCCAGCGGCTGCACGGCCTGGGTGCGCACATCGCCCTGGTCGAAACGCAGGCCGGTGAGGCCCTCGTTGTCGACGATGGCACCGCACAGCTTGACCATGTCGTCACGCAGCTCGATGCCCGTCACGCGGGGGCTGAGGCCGTGGGACTGCAGCCAGTCATGCACGGCGAAGGTCAGGTAGCCCTTGCCAGAGCCGAAGTCGGCCACCCGCACGGGGCCTTGCAGCTCGGCCTCGTCGACGGCCGAGGACAGGATCTCGACGAAGCGATTGATCTGCTTCCACTTGCGTGCCATCGCTGGCACCAGCGCCGGCTCGCCCTTGACAAGGTGGGTCAGCCCCAGCGCCGACCACACGGGATTGACCATGTCCAGCGGGCGCTGCTTGGCCTTGTCGTGGGCAGCGGGAGCAACCGCTTCAGACCCATCGACGCGCGTCACCCGCAGCGTTTCCCGGCCCTTGCGGCTGACGGCGAACTGCACCTCTT
>NZ_JBFULE010000802.1:0-2336 GCF_056400485.1 Roseateles sp. P5_B10 | reverse complement strand
CACGTAGGCCGTCTCGCCGGGCCAGGAAGATATCGCGGGGGTGTCGGCCCTGCTCGCGAATAGCGAGGAGCGGCAGCACGAAATGGCGCACGAACTGGCCGTAGGCCGCCCATCCGGGCGGGTCATCGGCGCGACGGGGCTGCAGCGACAGCAGATCGCACAGCCTCGGCGTCGAACGGTCAAAGAGTATGTTGTGGGCGGAGGCGTCCTTCAAGGTCCATCCTTGGGCCCAGGCCATGCTCTGCACGCGCAGCGTGAGCCGGGCTGCGTCGGCCAGCATGGCCGGCGTCCATTCGAACGGATAAGTGGGCAGCTCGACCCGGGCGTGCTCAAGCCGGCTGGCATCGAGCTGGCGGCCAGGAATAAGCAGACCTGTCTCGGTCAGCCGAGCGTAGAGGGGGCTCGCAAGCAGGGCTTCCAGTTCTGGCTGTGCACCAGCTGCAATGTGGCGCACGATGCGCTCGCCGTCATCCTCCAGCCAGCCAGCCGGGTCACGAAAACTGCGCAGCGTCACTGCGAATCTCGTTTCCAGCGCCGCTTGATGGCCTTCCAGATTTCCTTGGGATTGCGCAGGTAATAGACCAGGCCCACGGCGGCGGCGATGAGGCCCTGCACCAGCAGATGGGCCGAGCCGCCGTCGATATAGGCCTGGGCCGGCGCCAGCGTGGCGCCGAGCAGCAGCAGGACGAGGACGAGGAAACGGGTGGGATGCATGGTCTGTTTTGCGTCGAGCGCGCGTACTTGTGAAGTCGCCACCGGACTGCATATCTCGACGGCCCGACAAACAACATTCCGAATCTGAAATTATCGCCCAGGCGACGTCCGGTCCATTGTGAAGCGCCAACGAGGCGCAGCACACGGCGTGTCAGGTACACCAGGTGCACGTAGGCGGGCTCCCGCGACGTGACGACTACACTGCGCGGCCTCAAAACGTTGTCCTGGCCTGTTACCGCCTTCGCTGATGAAGCTCGCCCGTGCGTCCTTGCTCAACCTGCTGGGTCTGGGCGCGCCGATGTTGGTCGCACTGGCGCTGATCCCGGGCTTGCTCGGTGCCCTTGGCGCGCAACGCTTTGGCCTGTTGGCATTGATCTGGGCTGTGGCGAACTATTTCGGGCTCTTCGATCTCGGGCTGTCTCGCGTGCTGACGCAGCGCGTGGCGCGGCTGCATGCCGAGGACCGGTTCACCGAAGCGGGCGCCCAAGCCACAACGGCTTTGGTGTTGCTCGCGCTGATGGGCTTGATGGCAGGGGCGTTTCTGCACGCGCTCGCGCCAACGATGGTCGGCTTGATCGCCGGCGTGCCCGATCCCGTCGAGGCGATCGGTGCGTTGCGCTGGCTGGCCTGGGCCTTGCCATGCTTCCTGCTGACCGCAGGGCTGMGCGGGTTGCTGGAGGCAGGTCAAGCCTTTGGCGTCCTGAACCTGATCCGGCTGCCGCTGGGCGTATGGACCTTCCTGGGCCCTTGGTGGGCGGCGACGTTTTGGTCCGCTGATCTGGTCCTGATCACGCAGGTTTTGGTGCTGGGTCGTGTGCTGGGCTGCCTCGCTCACTTCATAGGCGCATGGTGGGCATTGCCGGCTTTGCGCGGGCAGCTTCGATGGGACGCGGGCCAGTTGCGGCCGCTGATGGCTGCGGGCGGGTGGCTCACGCTGGGCGCGGTGATCAATCCGATCACGGCGTATGTGGATCGCTTCATGGTGGCGACGTTGCTGTCCGCTGCCGCGGTGAGCCACTAYGTGACGCCGCAGGAGTTGGTGACCAAGCTGGCGATTCTTCCGGGCGCTGTTTCGGCGGCACTCTTGCCGCGTTTTGCGGCGCGTGCACCTGGTGACGAGCCTGACTGGCGCCTGTACGACCACAGTTTGGCTGCGTTGCTGCTGGCGTTGCTGCCGGTAACGGCAGGGCTCGCATGGGGCGCGCATCCGCTGCTTTCTGCGTGGCTCGGCAAGGCCTTCGCAGCTGAAAGCGTGCCCGTTCTGCAAATCTTGTGCGTCGGCGTGCTGGTTAACGGGCTGGCCTATGTTCCGCTGACGTGGTTGCATGCCGCGGGCGCATTCCGTGCGCCGACCCTGGTGCAACTGGCGGCGCTAAGCGCCTTCGTCATGATGCTGCTGTTGCTGTGTCCGCGATTCGGGCTGGTCGGCGCTGCCTGGGCCTGGACGTTGCGCATGGCTGGCGACGCAGCGGCGCTGTTCTGGATTTGCCATCGGCAGCGCAAGGAAGGGGTGCGATGAATACAGCCGCCGCGCTCCCATGGGTCAGCATCGTCACGCCGGCGCACAACCAAGGCAAGTACCTGCGTGCGACCATGGAGAGCGTGCTGGCGCAGGACTACCC
>NZ_JBFULE010000801.1:0-2344 GCF_056400485.1 Roseateles sp. P5_B10 | reverse complement strand
CATCAATACAGGCCCTGCTTCTTCTGCGAGTGGCGTTCCACCCAGGCAGAGTAGGTCGCCGGAGACCAGTGCGACCGCCAGCGGCTGTCCACGCGCCCCCAGCAGCGCAGCAGGCGCAGTTCGCGCGCAAAACGCTCGGCCACGGGCTCGCGCCGCAACGGCCCGAGCAGCCAGCCCAGGCCATCCTGCAGCAGCTGCAGGTACTGCCACAGCGGCACACCGGCAAACTCGTGGCTGCCGGACGGCCACCAGGACGACAGGCCCGCCTTGAAGGCCCAGCGGCGGAAATAGCGGCGCGTCAGCACGGCCGCGTCGACGGGCGCAGTGATGCACAGGGACGGCTCATAGGTCACCGCCTCGCCGCGCGCCTGGCAGCGCTGGCCGAACTCGAGGTCCATGTGCCGGAAGTGCAGTTCGGAGAACAGGCCGACGCGATCGAACAGCGCTGCGCGCGCCACCAGGTTGGCGCCGGCGGGCGCGTAGTCCGGCGTGGTCGGCGCGATGCGCTCAGGCCCGAGGTCGGCGCCGCCGACCACCGCGGCCATGCTGTCGTGATACCAGGCGGGCCGGCCACCGGGGGGCCATTGCAACTCGGTGCGTCCGCCGGCCAGGGCCGGGCCGCCGGCGCCGAAGACGGCGGCGATGTTCTCCAGCCAGTCCACGGGGAAGAGGATGTCGTCGTCGGTGAAGGCCAGTACATCGCAGCCCAGTTCGCGGGCGCGGCGGATGCCGGCGTTCAGCGCGAACTGCTTGCCCTGGCGGGGCTCGAACAGCACATGCAGGCGGCCCAGCGGCCAGCCCGGTTGCAGGGCCTGGAGTCGCGCCTGCGTGTCGTCGGTCGAGTTGTTGTCCACCACCAGCACTTCGACGGCCGTGTCGGCCGGCGCGTGCATGGCGCCGAGCGAGGCCAGCGTGGTCGCGAGCAGGGCGGCCCGGTTCCAGGTGCAGACGATGACGGCCAGCCGCTTCATCGCTGGGCGGCCACGCGGCGGTAAACCTCCAGATGGCGGCGCCAGCTCTCGCCCCAGCGAAAGCCCTGGGCCCAGGCGGCGGCACGGGCCGCCTTGTCGGCACGTGCCTCGGGAGGCAGCGTCGCGGCCTCGTGCAGCGCGGCGGCCCAGGCCGCCAGGTCCTCGGCCGGCACCAGCGTCGTCAACGGCCCGACCAGTTCGGCCAGACTGCCCAGCGGGCTGAAGATGACGGGCGTGCCGGCGGCCTGGGCCTCGACGGCCGGGAAGCCGAAGCCCTCGTAGAGCGTCGGGTAGAGCACGGCGACGGCGTCGCGGTAGAGGGCCTGCAGTTCGGCGTCGGACAGGAACTCGGCAAATACGACCCGGCCCTGCAGCTCGTGGGGCAGGGCCTTGCGCGCGGCCTCGCGGGCGTCGGCGCCAAAGCCGCAGGCGACGAGTTTCAGCGTCGCATCGGGCTGGGCGGCCAGCGTCTGCAGGGCCCAGTCGAAGCGCTTGCGTTGCATCGGCCCACCGAGATAGACGGCGAAGCGCGCGCCGGCCAGGGCCGCCGTCAGCGTGGCCGGCAACGTGCTGATGGGGGGCTCGAAATAGGCCTCTTCAATGCCGTGCGGGATGACGGTCAGCTTGGCCTCGAGCTCGGGCCAGCGCGCCAGGATGTCGCGCTTGGACGACTCGCTGATCGTCACGACGGCCGCGCATCGCCGGAAGGCCGCCGGCATCAGCCGGTGCCAATACCAGTGCTGCCAGCGCGTGTCGGTCTCCATCTCCCAGGGGATGGTGTCGTGGATGGTGACGACGGCCGGGCAGGGCTGCCACCAGGCCATGGTGTTCTCGGCCCAGTGCAGCACGTCCAGGTGGTGCTGACCCGTGCGGCGCGGCATGCCGACCTGCTCCCACAGCGAGAAGCGGTCGCCGGGGAAGTCGAAGATGTCGGCCTGCACCTGTTGCTCGCGCGGCAGGTGCATGGGGCGGCGCGCGTCCTGCGCGAACAGCGTCCAGGCCACGCCGTCCTCGGGCCGGGCCTGGCTGCACATCTCGAGCAGGTATTTGCCCATGCCGCGCAGATGCGCGGTGTTGAGGCTGGTAGCGCTGATGCCGACCCGCAGGCGTTCAGTCATTCGGCACCCAGCGGCGGAACAGCGATTTGCCCATCTTGGTCAGCGTGTGGCCGCGATCGGGGCCGCTGCGCAGCAGGCCGGCAAAGGTCTTCAGGCCCAGCGACAGATCGCCCTTGGCGGTGTGCGCGTCGGCGAAATTGCACCAGCCCTTGTGCTGGAAGCGCCGCAGCGCGACGGGGTCCACGTCGTGCCCGGCTGGCGAACTCATGCCGAAGCGCCGGATCAGCTCGGCGCGCATCAGCTCGGTGGTGTTGG
>NZ_JBFULE010000800.1:0-2347 GCF_056400485.1 Roseateles sp. P5_B10 | reverse complement strand
CGGCTCGGCCTATTCCAGGATCTCCTTCAGCCGTGCCCGGTCAAAGCCGATGACGCGCTGGCCGCGCACGACCAGGGTCGGCGTGCCGACGGCGCCCAGGGCCTGGTAGTCGCTCAGGCACTGGGCATCGCGCTCGATGAAGCACTCGCTGAAGGGCACGCCCTCCTGAGTCATCCAGCGCCGCGCCGCCAGGCAATAGGGGCAGGTCTCGGACGAGATCATGCGGATATCGCCCGGCCTGGCGCGCTGCTTCAGCAGTTCGCCGTCCTGCGCTGCAACATGCCCGCGCCAGGCCCAGGAGGCCAGCGCGGTCAGCGCAACGACGACGAGCAGCGAAAGCGGGGGCCACTTCATGGCCCCATGCTAGACCGGCTCAATAAACCTCGGGAACGATGATGTCGTCCGGCACGGGGTTGCGCAGGTAGTCCTCGCGGCGTTCGCGCGCGGGCAGATCGATGTCGGCGTGCGGTACCTCCTGGTAGGGCATCTGGCCCAGCAGGTGATGGATGCAGTTCAGCCGCGCGCGCTTCTTGTCATCCGCCGGCACGACCCACCAGGGCGATTCGGGGATGTGGGTGCGCTCCAGCATCACCTCCTTGGCCGAGGTGTAGGCCTCCCAGCGCCGGCGCGACTCCAGGTCCATGGGGCTCAACTTCCACTGCTTGAGCGGGTCGTGGATGCGGCCCAGGAAGCGCACGCGCTGCTCGTCGTCGCTGATCGAGAACCAGTACTTGATCAGCTGGATGCCCGAGCGCTGCAGCATGCGCTCGAACTCGGGCGCCGAGCGGAAGAACTCCTCGTACTGCTCGTCGGTGCAGAARCCCATCACGCGCTCGACRCYGGCGCGGTTGTACCARCTRCGRTCGAACAGCACGATCTCGCCGSCSGCSGGSAGGTGCGASACRTAGCGCTGGAAGTACCACTGCGTGCGCTCGCGGTCGTTGGGCGCCGGCAGCGCGGCCACTCGGCACACGCGCGGGTTCAGCCGCTGCGTGATGCGCTTGATGACGCCCCCCTTGCCCGCCGCGTCGCGGCCTTCGAACAGGATGACGACCTTGTGGCCCGTGTGCTGCACCCAGTCCTGCAGCTTGACCAACTCGCTCTGCAGGCGGAACAGCTCCCGGAAGTAACGCCGCCGCTCGATGGCTTCACCGGCCGGCGCGTCGCTGGCCATCACACCGTGTTCTCGGTCCTCGAGCTCAAGCTCCAGTTCCTCGTCGAAATCGTCCTGCAGGTCGCGGTGAATGCGCTTCACCAGTTCGTCTTCGATGTGGCTCACGAGGGCTCCCGGCCGCAACGGCGGCTGTAGGCCGCGAGCCTAGGCGGGCGATATGGCGCGACTGTGACAAGGAGCTTGACGACATCGTTTACACACGTAATCATTCGCCATCGTTTACGCTCGTAATCAATGACCAGGCCACCCACCCCCATCAGCGACGCCGAAGCCCAGGTCATGCGCCTGCTTTGGCAGCGCGCTCCCCAGGCCGCCGACGAGATCGCCGCGGTGCTCGGGCCCCGGCAAGGCTGGCAGCTTGCCACCGTGAAGACGCTGCTGAACCGGCTGCTGAGCAAGGGCGCCGTGACGGCCGAACGCGACGGCCGGCGCTTTCTGTACGCGCCTGCCGTACCCGAGGACGCCTGGGTGGCCGACACCGGCCTGTCGCTGATCGACCGGCTGTTCGGCGGGCGCCTGGCGCCGCTGGTGGCGCAGTTCGCGTCGGAACGCAAGCTGAACGCGGACGACATCGCGGCGCTGAAGGCGCTGCTGAAGGAGCAGGGGCATGAGTGAGCGGCTGCTGGTGGTGTTGCTGCAGCAGGCTCTGTTGCTGAGCGTAGGCGTCATGCTGATCGCCGCGCTGCGGCCGCTGCTGCTGAGGCGCCTGGGCGCAGGCAGCGCCTACGCGGCCTGGCTGCTGGTGCCGGCGCTGTTGCTGACGCTGCTGCTGCCCCGGCCGGCTCAGGAGCCGCTGCGCGTGGTGCTGCAGGCCACGGGCAGCGCCCAGACGCTGGCCGCGCCTGCGCTGCCAGCGCCGCCGCCGGATCACGCGGCAGCCTGGTTGGCGCTGTGGCTGGGCGGCGCATCGCTTTTCGCCGCGACCCAGTTCTGGCGGCAATGGCGGCTGACGCGCCTGGGCCAACAACTGCCGGCCGGCAGCAGCCCCGCCCTCGTCGGCTTGCTGCGGCCGCGCGTCGCGCTGCCCGTCGATTTCGAACAGCGCTTCTCGCCTGCCGAGCGCGAGCTGATCCTGGCCCACGAGCAGGTGCATCGCGACMGACTGGACAACCTCTGGAACCTGCTCGCCTGCGCGCTGACGGCGCTGCACTGGTGGAACCCGCTGGCCTGGTG
>NZ_JBFULE010000799.1:0-2348 GCF_056400485.1 Roseateles sp. P5_B10 | reverse complement strand
GGGCAGCGGCGCGACCGAGGACGAGGGTGACGGCGGCGGCCCCGAGTTCTCCAGTGGCGAACTGCCGCAGTTCCAGCCCGACACGCGACTCAATGCGGTGCTGGTGCGCGACACGCCCGAGCGCATGGCGCGCTACGAGAAGCTCATCCAGACCATGGACGTGCGGCCGCGCCTGATCGAGATCGAGGTCACGATCATGGACATCAGCACCAACACGCTGGACAGCCTGGGCGTGGACTGGCGGCTGCACGCCCGCCACGGCGACCTGCAGATCGGCCGCGGCAACCTGCCGCCGCTGACCTTCGGCAACGCCAACTCCGAGGCTGGTCAGGTCGTCACCGTCAACCCGCAGGGCAACCCCAGCACGCCGCTGGGCGCGCTGTTCACCGCCTCCATCGGCAACGACCTGCGCAACTACCTGCTGACCCGCGTCAGCGCGCTGGCCCAGAAGGGCAATGCCAACTTCATCGCGCGGCCCAAGGTGCTGACGCTGGACAACAACGAGGCGGTGCTGGAGAACCTCAGCGAGTTCTATGTGCGGGTCGACGGTTTCCAGGATTCCAGCCTGTACAGCGTCACGGCCGGCACCGCGGTGCGCGTGACTCCCTTGATCGTCGACGACAAGGAAGGCCGCGGCGTGCTGATGTCCATCGACATCGAGGACGGCGACGTCAGCAGCAGCACCGTCGACCGCATCCCCGTCGTGCGGCGGCGCACCGTCAACACCCAGGCGCTGGTGGACGAAGGCACGAGCCTGCTGATCGCCGGCTACACCTCGGAGGAGAAGGCCAACGCGACCTCGGGCGTGCCGCTGCTGTCCAGCATCCCGGTGCTGGGCAAGCTGTTCCAGTACAGCGAGAAGAAGCAGAACAACATGGAGCGCTTCTACCTGCTGACGCCGCGCCTCGTCACGCCCGGCAGCAAGCCGCCGCTGCCGGTCCAGCAGGAGCCTACGCAATGAACGCGCGGGCCCACACCACTACCACGGCCGCCGTGCCGGGCTGGTGCCTGCGCTTCCTCAGTGGCGCGGTCAAGGGCCGCACCATCGCGCTCAAGCCGGGCGTCAACACGCTGGGCGCTTCGGGTGAGTGCGAGGTCATGCTGCCCGGCAGCGACGTGCTGCCGCGCCACCTGGTGTTCACGGTGGGCGAACTGGCGATGTCGCTGCAGAAGGTCGGCGCGGCCGCCGTGAAGCTCAACGGCCAGGACGTGCAGGCCCAGCGCAAGGGCGTGGTAGCGGGCGACGTGGTGTCGGTCGGCAGCATCGACTTCCAGGTCGACCGCAGCTATCCCGCGCCCGAGCACGACGACCCGGCGTCCGAGTGGACCGAAAGCATCATGCCCGGCGACGCGCCGCCCGCCGCCCTGCTGCAGGCGCCTGCGCGCCGGAGCTCGCCCTGGCTGAGCGTGGCCGTGGTGGTGCTGGCGGTCGGCGGGGCGGCCGGCGTGCTGGCCTGGGCCGGCAGTGCGGGCAGCTCGACCCGAGCCGCCACGGTCGACCTGGCCGAGGTGGAGAAGGCGCTGAAGCCCTTCCCCGAGGTCGAAGTGGTCGCGGTCGCCGGCGGCCGTTTCAACGTGCGCGGCTACGTCGAATCGCGCCAGCGCAAGCAGGCGCTGGCCGAGGCCATGGCGCCTTTTGGCCGGCAGGTCAGCACCAGCGTGCACGCGGCCGAGGACATCGTCGAGCAGGCGCGCCGCTACGTGAGCGACCCCGGCATCTCGATGAGCTACACGGGCCAGGGCCGGCTGGTGGTGGCCGGCGCGACCGAGGACGAATCGGTGCGTCAGAAGATCCGCCGCCTTGCCGACGACCTGCACCCGGCGGTGCTGGTGTCCGACCAGGTGAAGCTGCGGCCGCGGCCCCAGGTCGACCGCGCGGGCGAGCAGCAGCGCGCGCAGTGGGACGCGTGGCAGAGCGTGCTGCCGTCGCGCATGGTCAGCATCACGCAGGACGCCAGTGGCATGAGCTACATCCAGCTCGCCAATGGCAACCGCTACTACGAGGGGGCGGTGCTCAAGTCGGGCGCCGAACTCAAGCGCATCGAGGCCGATGGCCTGGTGGTGTCACCAGGCAGGGAGGGCGCGCGATGAGCACCAAGGGATTTCGCACCGGAGGCCTGGCCTTCGTGCGGAATGCCTCCGTCCACGAGGGCGGGGGCGATTTTTGTCATGTCATCAACCTTTGACGTTAGGAGTCAAACCATGGCCGTAGCCGCACCCGAGTCCGGACTGGACAGCAAGGCAATCCTGGAACAGAACAAGCAGCTGACCATCTTCAGCACCGTGACGTCGCAGAGCGCCCAGCGCACCGCGGCCATCACGTCGGCCAACGCCCAGCAGACCAACAC
>NZ_JBFULE010000798.1:0-2354 GCF_056400485.1 Roseateles sp. P5_B10 | reverse complement strand
CTCGTGCTGGATGCGCTGACGCCGCGTTCGCTCGGCGCGCTGATCGCCCTGTACGAGCACCGCGTCTTCGTGACCGGCGCACTGTGGGGCATCAACAGCTTCGACCAGTGGGGCGTGGAACTGGGCAAGGCACTCTGCAACCAGTTGCTGCCGCGCCTGGACTCTGGCGACACGGCGGGCCTGGACGGCTCGACCGCCGGCCTGTTGAAGCGGCTGGTGGCCGCATGAAGATCGTCTTTGATTTTGGCGGCGTGGTGTTCCGCTGGCATCCGGCCAGCTTCCTCGCGCGCCTCTGGCCGCACCGCATCGAGACGCTGGAGCAGGGGGCGGCCGCGGCTGTGGTCTTTTTTCAGAACTATGGTGGCGACTGGGGCCTGTTCGACCAGGGCCTGATCGGCGCCGACGAGGTGGTGCGCCGCATCTCGGCGCGCACCGGCTGGCCGCGGGGCGACGTCGCTGCGGTCGTGCGTGCAGTGCCGGACGAGCTGATGCTGATCCCCGCTACTGCCGTGCTGATCCGCGATCTGCGCGCCGCGGGGCACACGCTGCACTTCCTGTCCAACATGCCCGAGCCGTATGCGGACCATCTCAGCCGCAGCTTTCCACTGAATGAATGGTTCGAGTCGGGCCTGTTCTCGGGCCGTGTCAAGCAGATCAAGCCGAGCGCCGAGATGTTCGCGATGGCCGAGCGTCACTTCAATGCGCCGCCGCAGGACCTGCTTTTCCTGGACGACCACCCGGCCAATGTCRATGCGGCCCTGTCACGCGACTGGCAGGCCTTCCTGTTCACGGATGCCGCCAGCGCGCGGCGTGAGCTGGTGTCGCGGCGTCTGTTGAGCGCTTGAGCGCCTGATCAGTGCACCAGCGGCTCGCCGTCCGGCCCGTATTCATCCGGGTTCTGGGGCGGCGTGGCGGGCACGCGGAACGACTCGCTGGCCCAGGCGCCGAGGTCGATCTGCCGGCAGCGCTCGCTGCAGAAGGGCCGCCATTTGTTGCTGGGTGCGAACACGCTGTCGCCGCCACATTGAGGGCAGCGCACGATGCGCTCGCCTGCGGGGTTCGTCTTCATTGGCACAAGGCGAGTTCGAAGCCGCTGTCTTCCTGTGCCAGCTTGAGCCGGCCTTCCTCGTCCTGGCGCATCAGGCGGATGGAGATCATCAGCCGATGGCCGGAGATTTCGGGGATCAGCCCGAGGCTGGGGTCGATGCGCATGCGCAGCAGCTGGTAGACGCGGCCAGGCGGCAGGCTCTGCTGGAACTGCCCCGCGGTGGCCGCCACCTTGTGCGGGGCTCCAGAGTCGCGCAGCAGGCCGAGCAGCACCTGCAGGGCCTCAGCCAGCGGCATCAGCGTCTGGGCCCAGGTCATCAGATCCTTGCGTCGGCGCACCGGCAGCAACTGCTGCCAGTTGTAATAGGCCGGCAGGTCGAACTCGCAGGTGCCGCCGGGAATGCTGATGCGGCTGCGGATGCTCATCAGCCACTCGTTGCCCGTCAGCGTCGCGCCGGCCTTGCCGGCCAGCGCGTTCAAACGCTGGAAGGCGCCGTCGATGCGGGCGACGACTTCATCCAGGCGTGCTTCGTCAAGGCCGGGGCTGCCGCGGTAACCGATGAATTGCGCCTTGTGCTTCTCGAGTTCCTTGAGCAGATCGCTCTTGAGGTCGGCACGCGAAGCGACKTCCATGATCTCGAACAGCGTGACCAGGGCGAAATGATGGTCCAGCGCGGTCTCGCGCGACATCAGCGTGCCGAGGCGGTCGAACAGATGCTCGAGGCGAAGCATCGTGCGGATGCTTTCGTTGAACGGGTACTCGTACAGGACCAAAGGTGCCTCGGGTGGACTGCGATCAGGGCCGGGCGATTGTTTCACAGCCCCAGCGCTCGGCCAGGCTGAGAACCTCGTTTCTGAGCGCAACAAGCGGTAGGCGATCGTTGTGGAGCACAGCGTCGGCCGCCGCCCTGCGGGCTTCGCGGCTGGCCTGTGCTGCGATGGCGCCCGCAATGCGTTCGCGCGTCCAGCCCGGGCGCTGCAGCACCCGTTCGATCTGGGTTTCGATCGCGCAATCGACGACGAGCACGCGGGCGACGCGCGCCCGCCAGCGACCGGATTCGACCAGCAGAGGCACGTCGAAGACGACAAGGCGGGCCGTCGCGGTCTCAGCCTGCGCCTGTGCTTCAGCGGTGATCAGCGGATGCAGGATGGCCTCGAGCCGGCGCTTGGCCGTCGGGTCAGAGAAGACCAGGGCGCGCATTCGATCGCGGTCCAGGGCCCCATCGGTGCTGATGAAGTCCGCGCCGAACTGCACTGCAATGGCAGGCATGGCCRCACCGCTGGGCGCGGTCAGGGTGCGGGAGATG
>NZ_JBFULE010000797.1:0-2359 GCF_056400485.1 Roseateles sp. P5_B10 | reverse complement strand
GGCCTGGTCGTAATAGCCCAGGCGCTGGGCCAGTTCGGCCAGGTCCAGCTCGGCGCCGCTGGCAAGCTGGTCGGCCGCCTCGTGCAGGCGGTAGCGGCGAATGACCCATTTGGGGCTGACGCCGACATAGTCGCTGAACCAGGCCTGCAAGGCGCGCATGCCCACACCCGCGTGCTCGGCCAGTTCGTCCACGCGGGTCAGCGTAGGGTCGCTCTGGGCCAGGGCCAGGATGGCGTTGAGCCGGTCGACCTTGGGGTCAGGTTCGCCGAGCAGCGGGCGCAGCAGGCCTTCAGCGGCGGCAATCATGCCGGCGTCGTCGGGCTGGCTCAGCACGGCTCGCTCGGCCTGGGCGTCATCCACGGGCAGCACGGCCGACAGCGGCAGGTGGATGTCGGTGATGGTGTGCAGCGGGCGCCCGAGCAGGCCGCGAAAGCCGCCGGGCCGAAAGCGCAGGCCCAGGCCGCGGTTGGCGCCCGTGAGCCGGTGCTCATACGAACCGCTGACGACACCGAAGACGGCGGTCAGTTCGGCATCGAAGACGATGTTGACGACCGGATAGGGCAAGGTGCGCTGCACGAAGTCGGGCTGGCCGCGCAGATCCCATTCGACGATCCAGTGGTAGTCCAGGAAGGGCGCGAGGTCGGGCGCGGGCTCGTAGCGGGCGAGGCGGAATTTGCGCTGCGCGGTGGCCGGGTCGACGACGCCCTTGGCCCGGCTGGTCACGGCGCGCAAACGGGTGGTGGCTGTCATGCGTGTTTTTCCAAGACGGCGGCAGGGGCCGCAGCCTACAACGGCGCCTCCTTCACTCCATCCCACATCGCCATGAGCCGCTTCGTCACCCTCTTCCACGCCACCAACAGCCGCTCCGCCGGCGTGCGCATCCTCGTCGAGGAGCTGCAGGCCGAACACGAACTGCAGGTGCTCGACCTGACCAGGAAGCAGCAGCGTGAACCCGCCTATCTCGCCGTCAATGCCATGGGCAAGGTGCCGGCCCTGCTGCACGACGGCGCGCTCATCACCGAGCAGGCCGCTGTCTACCTCTACCTGGCCGAGCTCTATCCCGAGCGCGGCCTGGTGCCACCGGTGGGCGACCCGCTGCGCGGCGCCTTCCTGCGCTGGATGGTGTTCTATGGCTCCTGCTTCGAGCCGGCTATGACGGACCGGGCTCTCAAGCGCGAGGACTGCCAGCCTTCCTGGTCGCCCTATGGCGACTTCGACAGCGTCGTGYGCCTGGTGCAACAGCAACTGGAGGACGGCCGGACCTGGTGGCTGGGCGAGCGCCTGACGGTGGCCGACTTCCTGTGGGGCAATGCGCTCGCCGACATGCTGGCCTTCAAGATGATGCCGGCGACGCCGGCCGTGGAGGCCTACGCGGCGCGCCTGCGGTCCCGCCCGGCCGCGCAGCGCTCCCTGGCGCTGGATGCCGAACTGGCGGCTAGGCAGGCTGGCGGCTCTTGAAGAAGGCGTTGATGGTCAAGCGGCCCATGCCCGTCTGATAGCCGACCTGGGCCGCGGGCCAGTTGATGTCACCGGTATGGAAGATGCTGCCGCTGTAGAAGATGGCGCGGTTCCATTTGGCGGGTATCCGGCCGATGACCTCGAAGTAGCGGTTGCTCTCGGTCATGTAGCCGGGCGCGATGCCGTACTTGTCGCTGAAGGCGCTGCCGTTCAGCGTGTTGGAGTCGCGCATGAACTGGCGCGTCTCGGCGTCGGACATCAGCGAACGGAAGAACACGGTGCCCCCCAGTTGCTCGTCCTTGAACAGGTAGTGCACGGATGCCGAGATCACCTCGCCCGGCCCGATGGCGGAGTCGTCGCGGTGGCAGATGCGCTGGCGCGGGTCCAGCGTCGTGGCGTCCTGGGTGACACGCGAGAAGCGGCCGAACATGCCCAGCCCCGGGCCGGCACCCAGCCGGGGGCGCAGGTGCTGTTCGAAATAGCCCCCCAGTGCGCCGGCGATGCCGTCCGGCAGTGCCAGCTGCGGGCCGGGATAGGGATGGCCCGCGGGCGCCTCGAACTGGCCGGCCTGGGCCTGGGCAAGCGCCACGAGGGCCTCGGGGTCTTGCGCGAAGTCGTCGACCACGTAGACCGTCGCGCCGTTGGACAGCTGCACCGTCTCCAGACGGGCGTTGGGGTTGATGCGCAGCTCGGGGCCGACGACAGGCTTGTTCGTGACCAGGTCGAGCTTGGGTGCGGGGCAGAAGCCGTCGATGAACTGCTGGTGCTTTGGCAGCTTCATCAGCGTGCGCGCCACATCCTTGCGGATGTCGCCGAGGAACTCCGCGAGGTTGCGGTTGTCCATGTTGCGCGTGATGGGGTGGTGGCTGGCAGGCGTGATGCCCTGCCCCATCATGACCTG
>NZ_JBFULE010000796.1:0-2365 GCF_056400485.1 Roseateles sp. P5_B10 | reverse complement strand
CCAACGGCATCAGCATTCCGAATCCGTTCGCGCTGAACAACGAAGAACCCGAACCGCTGGAGCGTCTGCCGTTCATCGTCGTCGTCATCGACGAAMTGGCCGACCTGATGATGGTCGYCGGCAAGAAGATCGAGGAACTGATCGCTCGCCTGGCGCAGAAGGCGCGCGCGGCCGGCATCCACCTGATCCTGGCCACGCAGCGGCCGTCGGTGGACGTCATCACCGGCMYSATCAAGGCSAACWTCCCGACSCGCMTKTCCTTCCAGGTCASCTCSAAGATCGACAGCCGCACCATCCTCGACCAGATGGGCGCCGAGGCGCTGCTCGGCATGGGCGACATGCTCTACATGCCCTCGGGCACCGGCCTGCCCATCCGCGTGCATGGCGCCTTTGTCAGCGACGACGAGGTGCACCGCGTTGTGGAGTACATCAAGTCCCAGGGCGAACCGAATTACATCGAAGGCATTCTCGAAGGTGGCGTGCTCGACGGCATCGACGGCGAGGCGCCGGCGCCGGGCGAGGCCGGCGGTGAGCAAGACCCCATGTACGACCAGGCCGTGGCTATCGTCCTACAACATCGCAAGGCTTCCATCTCGCTGGTGCAACGCCATCTGCGCATAGGCTACAACCGCGCCGCGCGGCTGCTGGAGCAGATGGAAAACTCCGGCCTCGTTGGCGCGCTGGCATCCAACGGCAGCCGTGAACTGATCATTCCTAAACGAGACGAATGAAGAAACTCCTGCTCTCCCTGACGCTGCTCATTGCTGGCATCGCCCACGCCGATGCGGTCGATGCGCTGCGCGACTTCGGCCGCGACGTGAAGAGCGGCAAGGCCAATTTCACGCAAACGGTGACGTCGCCCGACGGCAAACGCAAGAAGGTCTCTTCAGGCAGCTTCGAGTTCGAGCGGCCCAACCGCTTTCGCTTTGCCTATGCCAAGCCCTTCGAGCAAGTCATCGTCGCCGATGGCCACAAGGTCTGGATCTATGACGCCGACCTCAACCAGGCCAGCTCGCGCAAGCTGGGTGAAGCGCTGGGTGCCACGCCAGCGGCCCTGCTTGCTGGCAGCAATCTTGAACGCGACTTCACGCTGAAGGCCCAAGCAAGTGACGGCGGCCTGGATTGGGTGCAGGCGCTGCCCAAGCAGGCCGAATCGACGATCCAGTCGCTCAAGCTCGGCTTCAAGGGCAAGGAGCTGGCGGCCATGGAGATCGTCGACAGCTTCGGCCAGCGCTCACGGCTGGACTTCAGCGCCGTGCAGGCCAATGTGCCAGTGGCGGCCGAGCGCTTCCAGTTCAAGCTGCCGGCCGGGGCCGATCTCATCGAGCAGTGAGCACCACGTCCCTTTTCGATGCCGACCCGCCCGCGCAGCCGCTGGCCGAACGGCTGCGCCCGAAGACGCTGGACGAGGTCATCGGCCAGCGCCATCTGCTCGGCCCCGGCATGCCGCTGCGCGCGGCCTTCGAGGCGGGGCGGCTGCAGAGCATGATCCTGTGGGGCCCGCCCGGTGTCGGCAAGACGACGCTGGCGCGCCTGGTGGCCGGCGCCTTCGACGCGCAGTTCATCGCCATCTCGGCCGTGCTGGGCGGCGTGAAGGACATCCGCGAGGCGGTGGACCGCGCCCAGATTGCAGCCCAGCAGGGCCGGCGTACGGTGGTCTTCGTTGACGAGGTGCACCGCTTCAACAAGGCCCAGCAGGACGCCTTCCTGCCGCATGTCGAGTCCGGCCTGTTCACCTTCATCGGCGCGACGACCGAGAACCCCAGCTTCGAAGTCAACTCGGCGCTGCTGTCGCGCGCCCAGGTGCAGGTGCTGAAGAGCCTGGACGCGAGCGAGCTGCAGGAGCTGATCGAACGTGGCGCCAGGGAGCTCGGTGTCGAGGCGCCGACGAAGGAAGCCGCCGACCGACTGATTGGCTACGCTGACGGCGATGCGCGCCGGCTGCTGAACGCCCTGGAGTCCGCCGCGTCGCTCGCCAATGGCGCCCGCATCGACGAAGCACTGCTGGAGCGGACCCTCGGCGAACAGCTGCGCCGCTACGACAAGGGTGGCGACCAGTTCTACGACGTCATCAGCGCCCTGCACAAGTCGGTTCGTGGCAGCAATCCCGATGCGGCGCTCTACTGGTTCGTGCGCATGGTGGATGGCGGCGTCGACGCCCGCTACATCGCGCGCAGGCTGATCCGCATGGCCAGCGAGGACATCGGCCTGGCCGACCCGCGCGCGCTGCGCATCACGCTGGATGCGGCTGACACTTACGAGCGCCTGGGCACGCCCGAGGGTGAACTCGCCTTGGCCGAGGCAGTCGTCTACCTCGCCATCGCGCCCAAGTCCAATGCCGTCTACAAGGCCTTCAACGCGGTGA
>NZ_JBFULE010000795.1:0-2369 GCF_056400485.1 Roseateles sp. P5_B10 | reverse complement strand
GAACTGGACAGCGCATTGGCATTGCAGGCCGCGCGAGGCGGGCGGTTGGGCGAAATCCTGGTGCGCCTGGGTGCGGTCTCGACAAACACCTTGTACGTGGCGCTGGCTGAGCAACTGGGCTGCCCGATGCTGGCCCCCACGCAGTTGGACGAGGTGGCGGCCCGAGAGGCGATGGCACGCCTGAAGCAGCCTGCGAGCTGGTGGTTGGACCGCGGCGTGTTGATGTGGGAGCAGGGATCGCAATGGCAGGTGGCCAGTGCCGACCCGCTCGACCTGGACGTGCGTGAGGCGCTCGCCGACGAAGGCATCGTTGAACCGTTCTGGCACCTCCTTCTGCCCGCCGACGCAGAAAGCCTCGCCGAGCGTCTGCGCCACGGCGACGCCCGCGGTACGCTGGATGCGCGCTCGCTGCGCGAACTCGCCGAGGATGCCCCGGTCGTCGCCTTCGTCAACAACACGCTGGCCCAAGCCCTCGAAGCCCGGGCCTCTGACATTCACGTCGAGCCCGGTGAGCGCGAGTGTGCGTTGCGCTTCCGTGTCGACGGTGTGCTGCAACTGCGTTCGACGCTGGGAATGGATCGTTATCCGGCCATCGCGTCACGCATCAAGCTCATTGGTGGCTTGGACATCGCCGAGCGCCGCCTGCCCCAGGATGGGCGGATTTCATCACGCGTGGCCGGTCGAGAAGTGGACATCCGCATTTCGTCGATCCCGGCCGTGCACGGCGAGTCCCTGGTGCTCCGGCTGCTGCCCAAGGAGCGCGGCGATATCGGCTTGCACCGCATCGGCATGGAAGACGACCATCGCCAGCGATTGATGCACTGGCTGGATTTGCCCAACGGCATGATGCTGGTTACGGGGCCCACCGGCAGCGGCAAGAGCACCACGTTGTATGGTGCGCTGTCCGAGATCAACGACGGCGTGCGCAAGCTGATCACGGTGGAAGACCCGGTCGAACTGCGCCTGCCCGGCGTCGTGCAGATCCAGACCCAGGCCGACATTGGCTACACCTTCGCTCGGGCACTGCGCTCCATCCTGCGCCACGACCCGGATGTCATCATGGTCGGTGAAATCCGCGACCGTGAAACCGCCGAGATCGCCATCCAGGCGGCTTTGACCGGGCACTTGGTGCTTGCGACCTTGCACACCAATGACGCCCTGTCGGCCGTGAACCGTCTCGTCGACATGGGGATCGAACCCTATCTCGTCGCGGCTTCGCTGCGTGCCGTCATGGCGCAGCGCCTCGTTCGCCGGCTCTGCGAGCATTGCGCCCAGCCGCTGCTTGATTGCGAGCCGCTGGAGGACCGTGCCGCCACTCTGCTCGCTCGCGGCATTGCCATGCCGCGGCCGGCGCGCTGGATGCGCGCTGTCGGATGCCCGCAATGTGGCGGGACGGGCTACCTGGGCCGTCTCGGCGTCTACGAACTTGTGGACGTGGGCGCCACGCTGCAGCACCAGATCGCCCAGAGTGCCGGCGTCGAGCAACTCGTCGCGACCGCCAACGCAGAAGGGCGCCGGAGCATGGTAGATGACGGGCTCGTCAAGTGCGCGCAAGGGCTAACCACCTTCGAGGAAGTGCTGCGCGCAGCCAGCAGCGAGGAGCCGTGATGCAGCGCTATCGCTATCGCGCAGTCGACGCCAGCGGCCAGAGCGTGGCCGGTCAGTTGGAAGCCTACAGCGAGGGCGAGGCGGCGCGGCAGCTGCTGCGCCAAGGGCTCAGGCCCCTGTCGGTCGAAGGCGAGGAATTGCAGGTGACGGCCGCCGCGTCTGTGCGACGTCGGGTGCTGACGACGCTGGATCGCATCGTTGTGCTGCGCGAGTTGGGCACGTTGCTGAAGGCGGGGGTGGCGTTGGATGAAGCGCTGGGTTCGCTGGCAACCGGCCATGCCAGCGGCGCGGCAGGCGCGGCGATGAGCAGGGCGCTGACTGATGTGCGCGCCGGCCAGACCTTGCATGACGCGCTGGCTGGCAGCGGCCTGGAGCTGCCGCCTTATTTGCTGACCCTGGTGCGCGTGGGCGAGGCCAGTGGACAGCTGGCGCAGGCCCTTGCCGAGGGGAGCGAGCAACTCGAAGCGCAACGCCGGGTCGCACAGGAGCTGCGCAACGCCTTGATCTATCCGTGTGTGCTGGTCTTCGCTGGCGTGCTGGCCGTGTTGATCATTTTCCTTGGGGTCATTCCAAAGTTTGCACCGCTGCTGAAGAACTCGCGTGGCCAGGTTCCGGAGCTCTCGATGTGGATCATCGAATCRGCTGTTTTCTTCAAAGCCCACCTCCTGCCGATCGGCCTCGGAGTCGGCGCAGTGGTCATGACGATCGGCGTGCTGTTGTCACGAGCGCCGGTGCGCCGGGCCATCATGGATACGTTGGCG
>NZ_JBFULE010000794.1:0-2370 GCF_056400485.1 Roseateles sp. P5_B10 | reverse complement strand
GCGGCGTGAAGTTCCACGATGGCAGCCCCTTCACAGCGGATGACGTCGTCTTCAGCTTCGCCCGCATCCGCGAGCCGCAGGGCGCGATGCAGGCCTATGTGTCGGGCATCCGCGAGATCCGCAAGCTGGGCGACTACACGGTCGACCTGATGCTGGAGGCACCGGCACCGCTGCTGCTGCAGAACCTCGTCAACTTCGCCATCCTGAGCCGCGCCTGGGCGGTGCGCAACCACGCCAGCCATGTCGAGGACTTCAAGGCCAAGGAGGAGAACTACGCCTCGCGCAACGCCAACGGCACCGGCCCCTACCGACTCGTCAGCTGGCAGCCCGACCAGGCCGTGCAGATGGTCATCAACAAGGACTGGTGGGACAGCAACAAGGGCAACGTCAACGAACTGACCTATCTGCCGATCAAGTCGGCGCCCACGCGCGTGGCGGCACTGCTGTCGGGAGATGTCGACCTCGTCACCGACGTGCCGCCGCAGGACTACCAGCGGCTCAAGACAGACAAGCGCCTCAAGCTGATGGAGGGCGCCGAGGTGCGCACCGTCTTCTTCGCCATGGACCAAAGCAGCGAGGAACTGCGCGATTCCAGCGTCAAGGGCCGCAACCCCTTCAAGGACAAGCGCGTGCGCGAGGCGCTGAACCTTGCTCTGGACCGCGAGGCCATCAAGCGCAGCATCATGCGCGGCCTGTCGGTGCCCGCAGCGCTGATGGTGCCGCCTGGCGTCACCGGCTACGACGCAGCGCCGGATACGCCGCTGAAGCTCGACGCCGACAAGGCCCGCAAGCTGCTGGCCGAGGCTGGCTACCCGCAGGGTTTCGAGTTGCCGCTGCGCTGCCCCAACAACCGCTACGTCAACGACGAGCAGATCTGCCAGGCCGCGGTGGCGATGTGGGCTCGCATCGGCGTGCGGGTGCGGCTCAACGCCCAGCCGATGAGCCTGCACATCCAGGCGCTGGAACGCAATGAGTCGCCGTTCTACCTGATCGGCATTTCCATGCCGACCTACGACGCCCATCAGGGCCTGCAGGCCTGGGGCCACAGCCGCGATGCGCGCGGCAACGGCGGCCAGAACTTCAACCACCTCGCCGACGCGGCGCTGGACACGTTCGTCGAGCGCATCCAGTTCGAGCCCGACGCGAGCGCCCGCAACGCGCTGATCCGCGAGGCCCTGCTGCGTGTGCGCGACGAGTTCCTCTTCATTCCGGTGCATCATCAGATCCGGCCCTGGGCCATGAAACCAGGCGTCAACACCCTGCACCGCTCGAACGACACCTTCGAGGCCCGCTTCACCACCCTTCCATGAAGCTCATGAAAATCTCCACCCTTTGGGCCGCCGCCTGGCTGGCCACCGCGCTGACCGCCACGGCCGACCCACTGCGCTGGGCGGCCCAGAACGACATCCAGACGCTGGATCCGCATTCGCAGAACCCCTCGGCCACGTCGACCATCACGGGCTATGCCTATGAGGGCCTGACCCGCTACACGGAGAAGTTCGACGTCGAGCCGGCGCTGGCCGCCAAGTGGACATTCGTGACGCCCACGCAGGTGCGTTTCGATCTGCGCCGCGGCGTCAAGTTCCATGACGGCACGCCCTTCACGGCGGATGATGTCGTCTTCAGCCTGCAGCGCATCAAGCACCCGGCCAGCAACATGATCATCTATGCCTCCGGCATCAAGGAGGTGAAGAAGATCGACGACCACACGGTGGACTTCATGCTCGAAGGCCCCAACCCCGTGCTGACGCGCAACCTGACCTATGTGCGCATCGTCAGCAAGGCCTGGGCGACCAAGAACCGCTCCGAGAACCCGCAGGACTTCAAGGCCAAGGAGGACACCTATGCCTCTCGCAATGCGATGGGCACCGGGCCATTCAAGATCACGGCCTGGCAGCCGGACCAGCGCATCAGCATGGTGGCCAACAAGGACTGGTGGGACAAGCCCAAGGGCAATATCTCAGAGTTGACCTATCTGCCGATCAAGTCCGACGCAACCCGCGTGGCCGCCCTGCTGTCGGGCGACCTCGATCTGCTGACCGACCTGCCGCCCCAGGACGTCGCCAAGCTCAAGGCCGACCCGCGCCTCAAGGTCATCGACGGGCCCGAGAACCGCACCATCTTCTTCGCGCTGGACCAGGGCAGCGACGAGATCAAGGGCAGCAACGTGAAGGGCAAAAACCCCTTCAAGGACAAGCGCGTGCGCGAGGCGATGTCGCTGGCCATCGACCGCGAGGCCATCAAGCGCAGCCTGATGCGCGGTCTGTCGGTGCCTGCGGCCATCATGGTGGCGCCCGTCGCCTACGGCCACTCGGCCGAGCTGGACACGGTGCAAAAGCCCGACGTGGCGCGCGCCAAGCAGTTGATGAC
>NZ_JBFULE010000793.1:0-2377 GCF_056400485.1 Roseateles sp. P5_B10 | reverse complement strand
CTGCAGCAGGCGGTCAACCTCATCATCCTCATCTGGGGCGTTTACCTGATCCATGACGGCGTCATCTCGGCCGGCGCGCTGATCGGCTCGGTGATGTTCGCCAGCCGCGCCATCGCGCCGCTGGGCAGCCTCGTCAGCCTGSCCACGCGCTACCAGGGTGCTCGCGCCGCCATGATGGCGCTCAACCAGATGATGAATGCGCCGGTCGAGCGCGACAGCAGCCGCAACTACGTGCCGCTGTCCCAGGTCACCGGCAAGGTCGGCCTGCACGACGTCGGCTTCAGCTACCCGCCCCAACCGCAGCACGGCCAGCAGCAGGCGGCCAGCGAGTCGGCGGCGCCCAAGGTGCTGCGCAACGTCACCATGCGCCTGGAGGCCGGCGAGCGCGTCGCCATCCTCGGCCGCATCGGCAGCGGCAAGTCCACCATCCTGCGCATGCTCGGCGGCCTCTACCAGCCGACCGAAGGCATGGTCGAGGTCGATGGCATCGATTTGCGCCAGGTCGACCCGGCAGAGTACCGGGCCCGCGTCGGCTTCGTCAGCCAGGAGCCGCGCCTGTTCGTCGGCACATTGCGCGACAACGTGCTGATGGGCCGCGCCCACCTGGACGCGGGCCGCCTCGTCGAGGTGGCCAAGCTGACCGGCCTGGACCGCGTCGTCTCCGGCCATCCGATGGGCTGGGACCTGCCGGTCGGCGAAATGGGCCAGCTGCTGTCCGGCGGCCAGCGCCAGCTCGTGGCCCTGGCCCGGGCCCTGGTCACCAAGCCGCAGATCCTGTTGATGGACGAGCCCACCAGCTCGATGGACGCGCAAAGCGAGATGGCTTTCCTGCGCCAGCTGCGTGACGCAGCCGGCACGGCCACGCTCGTCGTCGTGACCCACCGCCCGGCCGTGCTGGAGCTGGTGCAGCGCATCGCCGTCGTCGATGGCGGCCGTGTCGTCATGGACGGCCCGCGCGACCAGGTGCTGGCGGCGCTGTCCGGCGTGCGCCCGGCCGCGCCCGCCCAGGGTGGCGAGGGCGTGCACATGCATCCGTCTGCACAACCCGTGCAGCGCAGCGCGAGCGTATGAAGCCCCCACGTTCGTTTCACTCACTGCCCCCCGAGGGGGTGGCAATGCCCTTCGGGCGGCCGAGCGGACATAGCGTATGAGCGCCAAAGCCCTGAGCAAGGAAGAAGGCCTGTTCGTCAGTGCCCTTCATGCCGCCCAGATCGACGAGCCCCTGCCGCGCGCGACCTGGGCCCTGTACCTGCTGTGCGCCGTCGTCACGGTGGCCATCACCTGGTCGGCCCTGGCCAAGGTGGACGAGATCACCCGCAGCGACGGCCGCATCGTGCCGGATGGGCGCGAGCAGGTCATCGCCAGCCTGGACGCCGGCATCCTGCGCGAACTCAAGGTGCGCGAAGGCCAGGAAGTGCAGGCCGGCGAAGACCTGGCCTTCCTCGACCCGACCCGTGTCGAAGCCCAGCAGAACGAGGGCCAGGCCAAGCTGCTGGCCCTGAAAGCCGCGGCGGCGCGCCTGGATGCCGAGGCCAATGGCCGCGTCAGCATCCACTGGCCCGCCGGCATCGACCCCAAGGCCCGCTATGCCCAGGGCGAGGCCGAATCCTTCGACGCCCGCAAGCGCCTGTTGGACGAGGCGGTCGGCGCCATCAACCGCAGCCTCGGGCTGATCTCCAAGGAGCTCAAGCTCGCCCAGGACATGTCCCGCAGCGGCCTGATGAGCGACGTGGAGGTCATGCGGCTGAACCGCCAGGTCAACGAGATCCAGCAGCAGCGCACCGAGCGCCTGTCGCGCTACCGCCAGGAAGCCAGCCAGGAACTGGTGCGCGTGCAAAGCGAAATGGCCCAGATGGACGAGCAGATGGTGGTGCGCCAGGACGCGCTGACGCGCACGGTGCTGAAGTCGCCCGTGCATGGGGTCGTCAAAAGCATCAAGTCCGGCACCGTCGGTGGCGTCATTGCCAGCGGCGCACCCATCCTGGAAATCTCGCCCATCGGTCCCAAGGTGCTGGTGGAGGCGCGCATCAAGCCCAAGGACATCGGCTTCATCCGCCTGGGCCAGACGGCCGAGGTCAAGCTGGCCGGCTATGACTTCAACACCTATGGCGGCCTGGAAGGCAAGGTCACCTACATGAGCCCCGACGCCGTCACCGAGGGCGACAAGAGCGGCGAGGGCCATTACCGCGTCATCGTCACGTCCGAGCGCAACAACCTCAAGTACAAGGGCGAGAAGCTGCCCGTCATCCCGGGCATGACGTCGCAGGTGGAGATCAAGACCGGCGAGCGCTCGGTGCTGAGCTATCTGCTGCGGCCGATGATGAAGTCGCAGGAAGCGCTGCGCGAGAGGTAAAGCTGCCCCTCGCCCAGTCTCGCC
>NZ_JBFULE010000792.1:0-2378 GCF_056400485.1 Roseateles sp. P5_B10 | reverse complement strand
GGCGCGAGGCGATGGCCAGCGCCACGTCGATGGGTTCAAGCTGCTGGTCTGAGGCCAGCAGCGTCTGCTGATGCTCTTCATTCTTGCCAACGATACGCGGCCGTGCCGCATCGTTGTAAAGGCAGGCGGCGGCCTGCGGCTCGACGAAGGCCTGCTTTTCCTCGACGAAGAACAGTTCCTGGCGCCCCTGCGCGAATGCCCTCAGACCAGTGGGCTCCAGCGGCCAGATCAATCCCACCTTGTAGACGGCCAAGCCGAGCTGCCCCGCGCGCTGATCGTCGATGCCCAGATAGCCCAGGGCCTGAATCACGTCCTGATGCGCCTTGCCTGCGGTGACGATGCCAAAACGGCCCGACGCACCCAGTGTGATGCGATCCACTCCGTTGACCCGCGCGAAGCGATGCACCAGTGGCAGCCGATGCCGGAGCAGGATGGCCTCATCCCGGCCGGGGCTGTAGACGCCCCGATAGTGGACTCCTTCGGAGGGCAGCAGGTCATCGGGCAGGGGTCGCTCGATGTGCAGCGCATCAAGATCCAGCGAGACGACGGTGGTCTGCTCAACCGTTTCGTTGACCACCTTCATCCCCACCCAGCAGCCGCTGTAGCGTGACAGCGCATAGCCCAGGAGCCCAAAGCGGACGATCTCGCCCACATCGGCCGGGTAGAGCATCGGCACATTGTTGGCGGCCAGGGCCTGTTCGCTGTGATGGGCGATGGTCGAGGACTTGCCGGGATGGTCGTCACCGAACACCACCAGCACGCCGCCCAGTGGATGGGTTCCGGCGTAGTGGCCGTGCTTGATGGCGTCGCCGGAGCGGTCCACACCCGGCCCCTTGCCGTACCAGAGCGCGAACACCCCGTCCACGCGGGCTGGGCCCAGCTGTTGCAGCTGTTGTGTGCCCCAGATGGCCGTCGCGGCAAGATCCTCGTTGACCCCCGGCTGAAAGACGACGTCGGCAGTCTTCAGCGCCTTGGCGGACTTCCAGAGCGCCGTATCGAAGCCRCCCAACGGCGATCCGCGGTAGCCGCTGACGTAGCCCGCCGTATGCAGCCCCGCGCGCCGGTCGAACTCGCGTTGCAGCAGCAGCAACCTGACGAGTGCCTGGGATCCGCTCAACATCACTTCACGGTGCCGCAGGTCATGGCGGTCGTCCAGCGATGCTGCCCTCAACAAACGGGCCTCTTCCAATTCGATCTCCTAGGCGGAAATTGCGACCCCGCGCCGCAAGTGACTTCGACGGTGGATCTTTCAAGCTCCCGGGCGCAACAGTGGCCCGGGCGGCCGATGGCAGCGGTCAGTCGGCGTCAGGCTGAGTCAGGGGCCACACCGTGTTGACCAGATAGTCAAGGAACCTTCCCGGTTCTTCGAGATGCGGCATGTGCGCCGAGCGCTCGAACCACTGCCAATGCTTGCTCGGCGCCCGAAGCGTTTCGTACCACTTGCGTGCCACACCGGAAGGCGTGGCGAAGTCATGGCGGCCTGCTGCGATCACGATCGGGCAGCCCAGTTCGCCAAGCTCCTTGAAGTCGGAACGCATCAATTCGGGCAAGAGGCGCTCCACGGCATCCTCGACTTGTCCGGTGCTGTCCAGATCCGCTGCCGTGTATTCCGGGCACAGCGTCTTGGCGTGGTCGAGGACATCGAGATCCTTGCGTCCATGGATCATTCCGCCCAGGTGAACCACCCACTTGCGCTCGGTCAGAAGCCGCATCAGCGTGGAGGCGGTCGGTGCCATGTCGGGATAGGGCGCCAAGGAATCGAGTTCCGTGGTGGCATCGGCCAAGCCCAGCGCCCTCGCCTGCCGGACGACGAAGTCGTAGCTGGCGCGTTCGTTTTCGACCCAGTCGATGACCTGGCCGACGCCGACGTACGCGTGCAAGCGCTCGGGACAGCGCTGCGCCAACAATGTCCCGACCACGCTTCCCCAGGAATGGCCCAGCACCACGATTTTCTGGCGCTTGAACCGACCACGCAGGAAGTCCACCACCTCGCAGGCGTCTGCCACCATGTGATCGATGAGGGAGGCTCCGTCGGCCAGATCCGGCCACGCTGCAGCGCCAGACTTTCCACAACGCCGCTGATCCCATTGCACGACGACGAAGTAGTCTTCCCAGCCGCTTTGGTAGAGCCAGCTGGTGGGCATCTCCGGGCTGCCGGGGCCGCCATGAATGAACAGCAGCACAGGATTGCGTGCATCCCTGCCGCGAATCGAAAGCCATTGCTCAGTCCCACCAATCGAAACGGCCAGGAGGTCCTCGATCCCCTCCTGCGCAACGATCCGGCGTGCATTCCTCAAAATCTCGACAAAGGAGCTTCGCTCCGGGCTAGAAGCGATCTCGCTCATGTTCCCTCCCGTGCTCCGGCCACAGCGGCCAAG
>NZ_JBFULE010000791.1:0-2384 GCF_056400485.1 Roseateles sp. P5_B10 | reverse complement strand
GCTGAAGCGCCTGTATGTGAAGGCACTCCAGGACGTCCCCGCTTCGAACAGGTTCATCCGGGAGGCGATCCAGAAGCTGTGGCAGAAGATCAAGCAGCCCGCCACAGCGCCCCACCCTGCCACGGTCCGCCGCTGGCGCTCATGCCTCGTCGCTGCCGGCGGAGACATCCGGGCCGTGGTGGACAAGATATCGCAGCGCGGCAACCGGACGGCCCGGTATCCAGAGATGGTGACGGACATTGTCGAGAACGCCATCGACGTGGTCTACCTCACGCTGGAGCGCAAGACCGTCCAGGACACCCTCGACAGAGCCTGCGTGGACGTCATCAGGGAGAACAAGCTGCGGCCGGACGCAGACAAGCTGCCGCTGCCGACCCTTCAACTCGTCAAGCGCAAGATCAACGAGATACCCGCGTTTGATCGCTGCGTCGCTCGCGAAGGGCGCATGGCTGCGGTGCGGCGGTTCCGTTCGGTGAAGCGGCACCGAACCACGCAGTTCCCTCTGGAACGTTGCGAGATCGACCACACGCTGCTTGATCTGATGGTGCTGGACGACCGCACCGGGCTGCCCCTGGGCAGACCCGTGATGACCGTCTGCATCGACGACAACACGCGGTGTGTGCTGGGCATCAACATCGGCTTTGAGCCGCCGAGCCTGCTGACGGTGGCCCGCTGCCTCAAGCACGCCTTCCTCCCGAAGACCCGCTTGAAGGAGGAACACCCGGAGATCGTCAACGACTGGCTTGCGCATGGGGTGGCGGGCGAGGCGTCGGTCGACAACGGCTTGGAGTTCCACGGCATAGGCCTTGAGCAGGCTGCGTTGGAACTCGGGATGGAGATCCACTACTCGCCGCGCAAGAAGCCTTGGCACAAGGGCAAGATCGAACGTTTCCTGAAGACGCTGAACTTCGAAGTAGCGCACGGCGTGCYGGGCACGACCTTCTCCAACATCTTCGAGAAGGACGACTAYGACCCGTTGAAGCACGCGGTCATTCGTCTCAGCGTGCTGAAGAAGGTGGTGATGATGTGGATCGCCGACGTCTATCACCAGCGGCCGCATCGCGCCCTCAAGGTCCCACCGGCGGTCGCTTGGTCCAGCCGCATCAGGCCTGAGGACATCGGCCTGCCGGAGGATCCAGAGCGGCTGGACGCCGTCCTTGGCCGTCGATTGGCTCGGACACTGACCCACAAGGGCATCGAGTTCGAAGGCCTGTTCTACAACTCGCCGGAACTGGCCAAGCTGCGGATGCAGCTCGGCGATCGACTGGAGGTTGAGATCAGCGTCAACGACGGCGACATCGGGTCGCTCGTGGTCTTCTCGCCGGACAAGACGCGGATGTTCACCGCGCTGGCATTGAACCAGGCGTACGCCAACGGCCTTACGGCCTGGCAGCACAAAGTGTGCAAGCGGTTTGCGGCGCGTGAGATGTCCCAGTACGGCTCCTCGGGCTGGCTGGAGGCCAAGGAACGGATTGCGGAGCTGATCCGCGACGAGTTCGCGCAGAAGAAGGCCCGGTCACGCAGCCGGATCGGCCGGTTTCAGGAAGGACAGGTGCCAAGCGCCAGCAGCGCGCCCAAACCGCCAGGCCGGTCGGTGCCGCCACCGCCGCCCAAGCCGAGTGCTCCGCCACCCGCCGCCTCTCAGGCAGTGACCGCGCCCGCCATACCCGTTACCAACTCCGCCCGCAAGTTTTCACCTGTCGTGCGCGAACGTTGAGAACGGTCTACATCCTCTGTTTGAATAGTTGTTTTATGGACACCAAGTCTTTTCGTCGCATCGTCGAATCAACACTCGTTCCGCATACAGCCTTCGTCAAAGCCTCAGCTCGTTTGAGGCAATGCTTTGACTATGCCAAAGAATCACCTGAGCCTATCTGCTTCGCTATCGTCGGCGCGTCACGCACCGGCAAGAGCCGAATATTGGAAGAATTCGAAAGGATGCACAAGCCTCGGCGCACGGCGGCCGGACTGATCGTGCCGGTGGTTCGTGTATCAGCACCTTCGAAGCCAAGCGCGAAGAGTTTGTGCGAAGTACTCCTGAAAAAGCTCGGCGATCCCAAATGGGAGACGGGCACAGAAAATGCAAAAACTGCCAGATTGGAAAAACTCCTACAAGACTGCGAATGCCAAATGCTGATGCTCGACGAATTTCAGCATTTTTTCGACAAAACTACGCGGAAAGTTTTTCACCACGTTGCGGACTGGCTGAAACTCCGCGCCGATAACACTCGAGTCTCATTAGTCGTGACCGGACTTGACAGTTGCTTGCCCGTCTTGAGACAAAGCGAACAGTTGTCAGGTCGTTTCTTAGCCCCAGCCTTTATGCATCGCTTTAATTGGCTTCATGACGATGATCGTGCAGAGTTCATCGGAATATTAGAGGC
>NZ_JBFULE010000790.1:0-2387 GCF_056400485.1 Roseateles sp. P5_B10 | reverse complement strand
GTCCACGGGCCAGGTGGCGGCCTTCACGACCGCCCAGGTCAAGGGTCTCACCGCCGCCGACATGACGGCGCTCGGCACCGCCCAGGTCGCGGCGCTGAACTCGGCCCAGGCCGCTGCGCTGAACACGGACCAGCTCTCGGCCATCGATGCGGCCGACATGAAGTCGCTGACGACGGCCTCCCTGCGTGCGCTGTCCAGCGCCCAGATCGATGGCCTGACCAGCGATCAGCTGCGGGCGCTGACAAGCGCCCAGCTCAACGCGCTGACCACCAGTCCGCAGATCATCAGCCTCAGCACGGATGACCTGAACGTGCTGACGACGGATCAGATCGCCCGCCTGTCGACCTCGCAGATCCAGGCGCTGACGACGACTCAGCTGAGCAACCTGGTCACCGACAGCCTCAACGCGATGGGCTCGGCCCAGTTCGCCACGCTGTCTTCCAACCAGTTCGGCGCCCTGGGCACCGAYCAGCTCTCCAAGATGGAGACGGCCGACCTGCGCGCGGTCACGACCRMTGCRCTGCGCGGCCTGAGYTCCGATCAGGTCCAGTCGCTGACTTCCGACGAAGTSRGTTCGATGACGACGGCCCAGATCGCCACGTTGACGACGGCCCAGGTCAAGGGCCTGACGGCYGGCGACATGACGGCGCTCGGTACCGCCCAGGTGGCCGCGCTGAGCTCGGCCCAGGCCCAGAACCTGTCGACCGACCAGCTSTCCGCCATCGAAGCCGCCGACATGAAGTCGCTGACGACGGCSGCYCTGCGYKCSCTGTCCAGCACCCAGCTCGACGGCCTGACCTCGGACCAGCTGCGCGCGCTGAGCTCCAGCCAGATCAACTCGCTGACCACCGAYCAGGTCCGCACGCTGAACACGGACGACCTCAACAGCCTCACGTCCGACCAGTTCAACAAGCTCTCCACCGCCCAGGTGCAAGTGCTGACGACCGCTCAGCTGAGCAACCTGACGACGGACAACCTCAATGCGATGGGCTCGGCCCAGTTCGCCACGCTGTCGTCCACCCAGTTCGGTTCGCTGACGTCCGACCAGCTGCCCAAGCTGGAGACGGCCGACCTGCGCGCCGTCACGACCGCCGCACTGCGCGGCCTGAGCTCGGACCAGATCCTGACGCTGASCTCCGAYGAGGTCTCCAGCCTGAGCACCGCCCAGATCGGTTCGCTCACGACGTCCCAGGTCCAGGGCCTGACGGCCGCTGACATGACGGCCCTGGGCACCGCCCAGGTGGCCGTGCTGAGCTCGGCCCAGGCGGCCGCACTGAACACGGATCAACTGTCCGCCATCGACGCGGCTGACATGAAGTCGCTGACARCGGCCGCCCTGCGCGCCCTCAGCAGCACCCAACTCGACGGCCTGACCTCGGATCAGTTGCGGGCCCTGTCTTCCAGCCAGATCAATGCCCTGACCACCGACCAGGTCCGCACGCTGAACACGGACGACCTCAACAGCCTCACGTCCGACCAGTTCAACAAGCTCTCCACCGCCCAGATCCAGGTCCTGACGACCGCGCAGCTCAGCAACCTGACGACAGACAACCTGAATGCGATGGGTTCGGCCCAGTTCGCCTCGCTGTCATCCACCCAGTTCGGTTCGCTGACCTCCGACCAGTTGCCCAAGCTCGAGACAGCCGACCTGCGTGCGGTCACGACCGCCGCGCTGCGCGGCCTGAGTTCGGACCAGATCCTGACGCTGAGTTCCGATGAAGTCTCCAGCCTCAGCACCGCCCAGATCGGCTCGCTGACGACGTCGCAGGTCCAGGGATTGACGGCCGCCGACATGACGGCCCTGGGCACCGCCCAGGTTGCTGTGCTGAGCTCGGCCCAGGTCCAGTCGCTGTCCACCGACCAGCTGGCAGCCATCGACGCGTCCGACATGAAGTCGTTGACGACGGCCGCGTTGCGAGCCCTGTCCAGCACCCAGATCGATGGCTTGACCAGCGATCAGCTGCGCGGCCTCACCAGCACCCAGCTCAACGCGCTAACCACCAACCCGCAGATCATCGGCCTCAACACCGATGACCTGAACGTCCTGACGACGGACCAGATCGCCCGCCTGTCGACCTCGCAGATCCAGGCGCTGACGACCTCGCAGCTGAGCAACCTGGTCACCGACAGCCTCAACGCGATGGGCTCGGCCCAGTTCGCGACGCTGTCGTCCAGCCAGTTCGGCTCGCTGACGACCGACCAGCTGTCCAAGCTGGAAACGGCCGACCTGCGTGCCGTCACGACCAATGCGCTGCGCGGCCTGAGTTCCGACCAGGTCCAGTCGCTGACCTCCGACGAGGTGTCCAGCCTGTCCACGGGCCAGGTGGCGGCCTTCACCACCGCCCAGGTCAAGGGGTGGCGGCCTTCACCACCGCCCAGGTCAAGGG
>NZ_JBFULE010000789.1:0-2390 GCF_056400485.1 Roseateles sp. P5_B10 | reverse complement strand
GTATGAGACATATTTGTGGCGATGGGGCGATGGGAGTGTGCATCCAAGCTCGGTGGGCATGCTCAGCAGCCGATGGAAGGGGGCAACTACCTACCGAGAGGCGCAAATGTCGCCATTTCCTTATGTGTGTTGTCGCACGGAGGCTAACGAACAAACCGAACAGACTGGCATCCCAACGGGAGCCGATGTCATGCCCCTGAACGAACAGGATGTCATGGATTGCTCGCGCAGTGCTGCTTCGGCTGACTCCATCCCGTTCAAGTCGACAGGGAGAGACTATGTCAGCAAGAATCTTTTGCGCCCATCTGGCTGACCATGCCGCGTGGTCCTTCATTCAGCGCGCGCCGTGCCATGCGCGTCAGATCTTGATGCGGAAGGCCCTGTGAGAGTCGCGCGAACGGAGGCCGCAGCGGGCAAGGCATCGACCGGTGTGGGCGGCTTCGATGACATCACCGGCGGCGGATTGCCGATCGGTCGCACAACCTTGCTGGTCGGCGGGCCTGGCTCAGGAAAAACGATTTTCGCGCTGCAATTCCTTGCGCACGGCGCGCAGGCCTGCAAGGAGCCTGGAATCTTTGTCGCGTTCGAGGAGCACATCGAGCGCATCGTCGCCAACGCGGGCAGCTTCGGCTGGAATCTGCCCGAGCTTCAGCGCAAGCGGCTGTTCTTCATGAATGCCCAACCGCTGCCCGATCTGGTGCAGTCCGGCGACTTCGACCTGAGCGGGATGTTGGCGGTTCTTGGGGCCAAGGCCGACGAAATGAAGGCGCGTCGCATCGTCTTCGATGCCCTCGACATCGTGCTGGCATTGCTGCCCGACGCGGCGGCCAAGCGGCGCGAGATCTACCGGCTGCATGAGTGGCTGCTGGCGCGCCAGTTGACTGGCCTGATCACCGCCAAAGCCGGCGGCGATGACAGCAGTCACAGCAACTCGAGCGGCCCGCAACCGTTCGGCCTGATGCAGTTCATGGTCGACTGCGCGGTGATCCTCAATCACGATGTCGTTCAAGGTGTGTCGCAGCGAAATCTGCGGGTGCAGAAGTACCGCKGCTCGCGCTTCGACGAGGACGAGTCGCCGTTCGTGATCGGCAATGGCGGCTTCGAGGTCGCCGTCGCGCGGGCGCAGGATCGCGGTGACGTGAAAGTCAGCAGCGAGCGCGTATCCAGCGGCGTCGCGCGTCTGGACACGATGCTGGGCGGCGGCTACTACCGTGGCGCCAGCGTGCTGATCACCGGCTTCTCGGGCACCGCAAAGACGACGCTGAGCGGCGCATTCGCCGAGGCTGCCTGCGGGCGCGGCGAACGCACATTGTTCGTCAGCTTCGATTCGGATGGCTCCGAGGTGGCGCGCAACTTGGCATCGGTGGGCATCCGCCTCGACCGATACAAGAAAAGCGGTCTGCTGCGCATGGTCTCGGCCCGCTCCATCGCTGGCAGCGCGGAGACCTATCTGATGCGCATCAAGACGCTGACGGCCGAACACAAGGCTCGCTGCCTGGTCATCGATCCGGTCTCCACATGGTCGGAATCGGGCAACTACCTGACCGCCCACAGCGTGGCCGAACGGTTGATCGATTGGTCGAAATCTGAAGGCATCACCTTGATCTGCACCCGTTTGCTGGGCGAGATGTCCAGCCTGGCCGAGGGCGGTTCACCGCTGCAGATCTCGGCGGTGGCGGACACCTGGATCCATCTCGACTACCTGGTGCAGGCGGGCGAGCGCAATCGTGGCCTGTCCATCATCAAATCACGCGGCACAGCGCATTCGAACCAGGTGCGCGAGCTGATCCTCAGCGACTCCGGCGTGACCCTGACCGATACCTATACCGCCGGTGGTGAAGTCCTGATGGGCACGCTGCGCTGGGAAAAGGAACGCGCCGAGCGTTCGTCGACCGACGCCGCCGAGGTCGCCCGCAAACTCAAGCGCGTCAGGCTGGATGCCGAAGAGGCCGAGTTGGAGGTGCGAGTGAAGTCGCTGCAGACCGAGCTGGTTGCAAAGCAGGTCGAAAAGGCCTTGCTGGCCAGCGCCACCGAAAGCAGCGAGCGCGAACTGTCACGCGGCCATACCCGCATGCGCGAACTGCGCGGTGCCGATGCTGCAAAACCGGCAGCCAAGGCTGTCACGAAAGCGAGCACTCTATGAACCGCCGCAGCTTGTTCAAGTTCCGGCTCTACGTTGCCGGCGACGCGCTGAATTCGGCGCAGGCACTCGACAATCTGTCAGCCCTATGTCGCGTCCATCTGCCGAAGCGGCATGAGATCGAGGTGGTCGACGTGTTCCGAGAGCCCAAGCTGGCGATGGCGGCAGGCGTATTGATGACACCGACGCTGTTCAAGCTCTCGCCTTCACCGACCCGCCGCATCGTCGGCACGCTCAGCCAGGCCCAGCC
>NZ_JBFULE010000788.1:0-2391 GCF_056400485.1 Roseateles sp. P5_B10 | reverse complement strand
CCAGAACCACGACATCCTGAACTGGCGGCTGGCCAACGACACCTCCATCACCACCGATCCAGGCCGTCTGCCCGAGCCGGCCGACCTGGCGCTGCTGAGCCTGGCCGGCGTGGCGGCCCTCGCAGCCTCCCGCCGTCGCCGCGGCTGACGTTCGGCTTTTGCGAACGCCGGCATCAAGCCGACTGAACCCAGGCCCGCGCAAGCGGGCCTAGTCTTATGGGCATGCAAACCCCTCGCCTGCCCAGCTTCTTCCTCTCCCACGGCGGCGGCCCCTGGCCGTTCATGGACGGCGACTACCGTCGCGCCCACGCCAGGCTTGAGACCTCGCTGCAAGCCCTACCGGCCACATTGCCGGCCAAGCCGAAGGCCATCCTGATGATCTCGGCCCACTGGGAAGAGGCCGCCTTCACTGTCATGACCTCGCCCGCACCGGGCATGCTCTACGACTACGGCGGCTTCCCGGCCCACACCTACGAGGTGGTCTACCCGGCACCGGGCGATCCGGCGCTGGCCGAGCGTGTTGTCGCACTGATCCAGGCCGCCGGCCTGCCCGCCGCCCGCGACGCCCAACGCGGCTTCGACCACGGCGCCTTCTGCACGTTGGTACCGATGTACCCCGACGCCGACGTGCCCGTCGTGCAGCTGTCGCTCAAGCGCGGCCTGAACCCGGTCGAACACATCGCGCTGGGCCGCGCCCTGGCGCCGCTGCGCGACGAAGGCGTGCTCATCCTCGGCAGCGGCTTCAGCTTCCACAACCTGCGCCTCTACGGCTCGGCCGGCCGTGAGCCGTCCGCCGCCTTTGATGCCTGGCTGCAGTCCACCCTGCCCTCTCCGGCCGGCCGTGCTGAGCGCCTGCAGGCCTGGGCCCAGGCACCCGCTGCCCGCCTGGCCCATCCGCGCGAGGAGCATCTGCTGCCGCTGATGGTGGCCGCTGGCGCCGCCGAGGGCGAGACCGCCGCCTGCCACTATCACGAGACTGAATTCATGGGCGGCGTGACGGCGTCGAGTTTCCGCTTCGGATGACTCGCCGTGCAGGCCTGATCGCGAGGAGCGCCTGGGTGCTAGATTCGCCCACGCCGCTTCCTCGCCACAGGTCCTTATGAAACCTCCTCACGTCCTTGCCCTGGCTTTTGCGTTCGGCGCCCTCCCCGCGTTCGCGGCGGACGCACCGAAACCCATCCGTGCCCTGCTCATCACCGGCGGCTGCTGCCACGACTACGGTGCGCAAAAGGACCTGCTGAAATCGGGCATTGAGGCGCGCGCGAACATCGTCGTGGATCAAATGCACAGCGACAACACCACCGGCAGCCCCCCGCTGCCCCTCTTCGGCAACCCCGACTACGCGCGTGGCTACGACGTGGTCATCCACGACGAGTGCGCAGCCGACCCGCGCGACCCCAGCTCGTTCAAAAGCGTCTTGAAACCCCATCTGGACGGCATGCCCGGCGTCAATCTGCACTGCGCGATGCACAGCTTTCGCTCTGGCGACTACACCCAGCCGGTAGCCCGCGGTGCGGACAACGCCCAGTGGTACGAATACCTCGGCCTGCAATCGACCGGCCACGGACCGAATGAACCCATCGCGATCACCTTCGTCGACAAGGATCACCCGATCACGAGGACGCTCGACGGTTGGACCACCGTCAATGAGGAGCTCTACAACAACGTCCAGATCCTCGATGGCAAAGCGCTCGCAAAGGGCAGGCAGATCGTCAAGCAAAGCAGGCGGCAGCCCGACGGCAGCGTGACCGAAGAAGCACAGGCCGTCGAAACGGTCGTCGTCTGGACGAACGAATTCGGCCCGAAGAAGACGCGCGTGTTCAGCACCTCACTCGGTCACACCACGGCCACCGTCGCTGACGCCCGCTATCTGGACCTGGTCACCCAAGGCATTCTCTGGGCCACCGGCAAAGTCGACCAACCCGGCTACGCCAAGAAGAAGTAAGGCCACTCGCTGCTCCACTTCAAGCCATGACGCAAGCCCTGATCGATGCCCTGGTTGCCTGCCACCGTGACGGCAGCCGCTTGAGTGCCGCCGACTGGACCCACGCCGTACGTGACGAGGCCGATGCCTATGCCGTGCAAGACGGCATCGCCCGGGCGCTGTACTGGCGCTTCGACCGCTGGAAGTCCGGCGGCGCCAGCGCCCAGGGTCCGTTCAGCCATTCGCCAGTCAACCCCGTCCCCGGAACGTCACTGCTTGGTGTCGAGGCCGAGGTGGCGCTGCGCATTGACGCGGATGGGAGGGCGCAATCCATGTGCRTCGCTGTKGAACTGGTCGCCTCGCGCTGGSAGGAAGGGCTGGACGCGCCTGCCTTGCTGCGCATGGCCGACCACCAATCCAACGMCGGTCTGCTGCTCGGTGCCTGGCAACCCTATCGCCCGTTGCGG
>NZ_JBFULE010000787.1:0-2392 GCF_056400485.1 Roseateles sp. P5_B10 | reverse complement strand
CTCTTGATCAGCACCAGCCAGTTGTTGGAGATGCCCGGCAGCGCATGTCGCAGCATCTGCGGCAGTGTGATGCGCCAAAGCACCAGGCGGGGGCTCATGCCATAGGCCAGGCCCGCCTCGCGCTGGCCCGGCGGTACGGCCAGGAAGGCGCCGCGGAAGGCCTCGGTCAGGTAGGCGCCAAAGATGAAGCCGATGGTCAGCACGCCGGCGATGAAGGGGTCGATATCGATGAAGTCATCATGGCCAAGCTTGGGCGCAATGGTATTGACGGCGAGCTGGCCACCGTAGAAGACGAGCAGCATCAGCACCAGGTCGGGCACGCCGCGGATCAGCGTGGTGTAGGTGGCTGCCACGCCTCGCGCGACGCGTGAGCGCGACAGCTTGGCCAGCGCGCCAATCAGGCCCAGCAGGGAGGCAATGGCCAGCGAAGACAGCGCCACCGCCAGCGTGACGGCGGAGCCTTCGAGCAGGCTGGGGAGGAATCCGTGCAACATGAGAAAGAAGGCCGCGCTCAGCGGGGAGGGGTGATGAGGTCGAAGCTGAAGTAGCGGTCGTTGAGAGTCTTCAAAGTGCCGTTGCCGCGCATTGCGGCCAGTGCCTCGTCGAAGCGCTGGCCCAGCGTCGCCGCATCGGCCTTGCGCAGGCCCACGCCGATGCCCTTGCCGTAGTAGCGCTGGTCCTTGGCGAAGTCGGGCCCGACAAAGCCGAAGCCGCGGCCGTCGGCATGGTTGAGGAAGCCGAACTGCGCGATGACCGCGTCCACCAGCGTGGCGTCCAGGCGGCCAGACTTCAGATCCAGGAAAGCCTGATCCTGGGTGGCGTAGCGCATCAGCTGGACGCCCTTGAATTGTTCGGCCAGGAAGCGTTCATGGATGGTGCCGCGCTCCACGCCGATGCGCTTGCCCTTCAGGCCGGCTGGGCTGACGTCGGCGCGTGGGTCGCCGCGCATGACCAGGCGGGCCGGCGAGTAGTAGTAGGGTGACGAGAAGTGGATGACCTGCTGGCGCTCCGGCGTGATTGACATCGAGGCCATGATGGCGTCGATCTTGCGCGATTGCAGCGCCGGGATCAGGCCGTCGAACTCCAGGATGACCGGGGCGCACTGCTGGCCCAGACGTGCGCACAGGGCCTGGGCCACGTCGATCTCGAAGCCCTTGAGCTGGCCGTCGGTGCCGATCTCGCTGAAAGGGGCGTAGCCCACGGCGAAACCGATCCGCAGGCGCTGCGGCGCCTGGGCCCCGGCCGTACTGGCGAGGGCCAGGGCAACGGGCAGGGCCAGGGCGGAGCGGCGACGCATCACTGCTTGGTGCGCGGCGCGATGTCGTAGTCGAAGTATTTGTCGGCGAGCTTCTTGAACGTGCCGTTGGCCTGCACGGCATCGATGGCGGCGTTGAACTTCTTGCCCAGCGTGGCCTCGTCGGCCTTGCGCATGCCCACACCGGTGCCGACGCCGAAGACCTTGTCGTCGATGATGGCGGGGCCCGAGAAGGCAAAGCCCTTGCCCTCTGGCTTCTTCAGGAATCCGAAGTCGCCGGCGGGCGAATCCATCAGCGTGGCGTCGATGCGGCCGGACTTGAGGTCCAGGAAGACCTGGTCCTGGCTGCCGTAGCGCACGATCTCGCTCTGCTTGAAGGTCGCGGCGGCGTAGGTCTCATGCGTCGTGCCGCGCTGCACGCCGATCTTCTTGCCCTTCAGTCCGGCGGCCGTGGGGTCGAGCTTCACGCCCGCCTTGGCGATGAGGCGGGCCGGGGTGTTGTAGTAAGGCTTGGAGAAGGCGACAACCTTCTGGCGTTCCTCGGTGATGGAGACGCTGGCGAAGATGGCGTCCACCTTGCGCGATTGCAGGGCGGGGATGAGGCCGTCAAAGTCCTGCTGCACCAGGGTGCACTGGGCCTTCATTTCGGCGCAATAGGCCTGCACGAGCTCGATCTCGAAGCCCTTGAGCTTGCCGTCCGGGCCGATCTCGGAGAAGGGCGGGTAAGCGCCTTCGACGCCGATGCGCAGCTTCTTCCATTCGGGTGCCTGGGCCTGGGCCAGCGAGGCGACGGCCAGCAGGGCCAGCGCGATGAGGGAGCGTTTCTTCATGTCAAACCTCTTGGGTGGGACGGTGTTCAGCGGGCGACGTTGGGTAGCCAGTCGCGCAAGGCCGCAAGGGTAGCAGCCGGGTCTTCCTCCTGAGGCACATGGCCCAGCTTCGGGAAAACCACCAACTTGTTGTTCGGGATGGCTTTTGCGAACTCGCGGCCCCAGCGCAGCGGGATCAGCCGGTCGCGCTCGCCCCAGAGGATGAGGGTAGGGACCTTGATCTCGGGCAAGCGTTGGAAGGGGCCAGGAGCTAGCTGATCCATGCGCCGCATCAAGGCGACACGGTTGCCTTCGCGCAACGTCAGTT
>NZ_JBFULE010000786.1:0-2396 GCF_056400485.1 Roseateles sp. P5_B10 | reverse complement strand
CCATGGACCCCACCGTGCGCCGCCTGCTGCGCGTGCAGATCGACGACGCCATCGAGGCGGACAAGGTCTTCACGATGCTGATGGGCGACGAGGTGGAGCCGCGGAGGGATTTCATTGAGACGAATGCCCTGCGCGCTGGGAACATCGACGTCTGACAGGCAGACTGACAGACAGACAGACAGACAGACAGACAGACAGACAGACAGCAGCCGACCAGTCGATAGACGGCTGGCGGCCAAGCTCAACGGGCATGACCCGTATGCCTATATGAAGGATGTCCTGCAGCGGCTGCCAACGCAGCGAGCCAGCGACATCGGCGACTTACTGCCCCACGTGTGGGCTCCGCGCTGCGCCCGCTGACTGCCAGTGGAGAGGCGTCTACTGGTTGATGCCTACATGACCGTCGATACTGTCCGACCATGACCACGTTGGTTCTTCTCCCGGGCATGGAGGGCACAGGCACTCTGTTCGATCCACTAATCAATGCGTTGTCTGATGCTCGTTTCGCTGCGCACTTGCCCTCGACGACAGGTCACGACGTAACGCGTGTTGCGTCGGCCGAACGGCAAATGAACGCGGCTTCCCGGGAAGCTGGGCTTTCTTATCGGAGGGAGCGCGGCGGTCGCTCCATGCCCAGATCCGGCCTGTGGCTTTGCAGGTCAGCTATCACCGACTACTTCGCCCGTACCTCAAAGCCCAAGAAGTCGACCAGCCGCTTGTCCTCGGTGACCACGTCGTGCGGGATCAACAAATACTTCCAGGGCTTGCCACCAGTTTGCAGGGCGTGATCGGTGGCATGCTTGCACCAGATCGCCCCAGCGTCGGCTTTGGCGTTGACCTCGGTGCTGCCCAATTCATTGCGAGCCTTGGTTTCGCACATCAGCAAGTGGTGCGCAGTCTCAGCCACGAAGTCGGGCACGTATTCAGGTTGCTCGACGCCCAGCTTGTAGAACAACTGGAACTGCCCCTTGGCAGGCTTGAACCATTTGTCGGCATCGCGGTCGAGAACCACGCAAAAGCGCCGCTCGGTATCGGAGTCAAACTTTTGCAGCGGATAGAGGCAGCGTGCAAAGTGGCCAAACACCATCTGTTTTATTCGGCTTGGTTCATCCAGCGTGTCGCGGTAGTCGCGCACAGATTGCCCGGCACCGACTGAAAACGTCGGCGCTCTGAGCGCAGTGAACCCACGGCGAATTTCCACGGCGTACTCGGTGTCCGACGGAAGAAAATTCCCCAACATCTGCGCGTGGATGTTGTCCGCGATCAACTGCCGATCCAGGTCCAGCACATTGCGCACTTCATCGGCATCGCTCAGATAGCTTTGCAGGTGCGTGACCACTTGGCCCGCCAAGTCATACAGCAAGCCGGCATGCGTGTTGTAGTCGATGTCATCACGATCAATCAGTACATGGACGATGTAGTCTTCCAGCCGTCGAGCAGGGCGCTGGCTGCGCTCGGCAGACACGCTGAACTGCTCGCGGTCCCGCAAGTTCTGGCCAATCAGCGACCTGTCCTTTGGCTGCAAATGCAAGCCCGCAAGATCCAGGGTGAAGGGCCGGAAACCGCTCCTGACCTCGCCCTTCGGTACCACCGCGATGCGAGGAATGTCGATGCTCTGCTTGACCACCTGCTCCAGCGTTCGCCGGACCACGTCGGCCAAGTCGATCTCGGGCGGCGCTGCTGCGTCCAAGGATAAATTGGCTTGAACCGACGGCAGGCTTTCTCGCACGGCCTCGGTGATTTCCGCCTGCATGGCCGGGCTCAGCAGTGCCTGGCGTGTGGGTGCGGCCTCCGGGCGAACTTCATACTGCGCCACGGCCTCCATCACCGCCAGAGCAACACTACTTTCTTGTGCCGTGCTGAACAAGGCAGGATGCGCCGGAACGCCTCCATTCAGCAGCGAGGCGGGCTCTCCGCCATCAGCAGTGGATTCTTGTTTGACCCCTAGCGTCGCGGCCAAGTTTGGTTGCACGGTGACGCTCTGCATCCGACCATCACCGTCGGCGTCAGGTGGTCCCAGCTCGAACCTTTGCAGCTTGATCGGCGAATCGGCCCGGTTGGAGTCGTCAATGATTTCCTGGAAGCGGTCGTGCGCAATGATGTTGAGCCGGTCCACCGCCGCATTCTTGGTGCGCTTGCCATAGGGCAGGCGCAGGCCGCGGCCGATGGACTGCTCCACCAGCGTGCGCGCATTGGCGGCGCGCAGCGGCACGATGGTGTAGAGGTTGGTCACGTCCCAGCCCTCTTTGAGCATGTTGACGTGAATGACGATCTCGGTCGGCTCGTCCACGCTTTCCACGGCCAGCAAGCGGCGCACCATCTCCTCTTCGTCCGCCCCGCTTTTGCTGCTGTCCACCTGGATCACCTTGTTGCGGTAGCGCCCGCCAGCGCCCGCC
>NZ_JBFULE010000785.1:0-2397 GCF_056400485.1 Roseateles sp. P5_B10 | reverse complement strand
GGTGGCGCCGGTCTCGGTCGCATTGACAGACACGTAGTAGTACAACGTGCCGTTGCCTTCGTCCGTCGTCACCGTGCCGGTGGCGGTGGTCGTTCCCGTGGCTGCCCCCGTCGGCGAGGTGAGCGTTGGCGCCGTCACATCGGGCACCGTGATGAGYAGCGCCTGGCCAGACTCCAGGCCGAGCGTCAGCGCGTCGGCGGTGTCGTCGCGCACCGGGCTGGAGACTGTCGGGTTGGCGCCGTACTGGTAGCGCAGCGACTCGCCGCCGGTCAGGGCCGTGGCCAGCGTCAGCGTGATCTTGGTGGCGGTGGTGCGCACTGCTGCGCTGATGGCCGGCGCGGCACCACCGGTGACGGCAAAGCCCGTGATGCCGGTGCTGGGCGTGAAGTCAGTGCCGCCGCGGTGGGTCAGCGTGACTTCGACGGTGGTGCTCGACGTCTTCACCGCGCTGGCAATGGCTGGGCCGCGCACATACGCCGAGAGCCCCATGGCGGCCCGGTAGGCCCGCGCGCCGCGCACGCCCTGCTTGACGGCGCCGGCGTCGTCAAGGTGGACATAGTCCGTCAGGGTCAGATCCTGATTGAACGCCGCGAGGTAGTTGTTGGCCGAGCCGCCTGCCGTGATCTGCGCGCGGCGGATGCCCTCCCACGAGGCATCTGTCGGGCCCGGGTTCGTGTAGCGGCCGAGCGGGCTGATGATTACCGGCAGCGCCGCCTGGCTGAAGGCGGTGCGGATGCGACCGAACAGCGTCGCCAGGCCGGCCGCGTAGGTGGCCTCGCTGACGAGGTTGCTGTAGCCGTCCTGCTCGCCCTGGGCCCAATAGACGGCCTCCAGCTTGCCGCCTACCGAGTTCACGCCAGCCAGGAACAGCGCATAGGGCGACCCTCCTGCTGTGTTGAGCCAGTAGCCCGACCCCGAGTCGGCCGCAGCATCTAGCGCCGTGGAGCCGATGGCGTAGTTGAGGATCCAGACAGGAATGCTGCCGCCCAGCGCCGAGATGATCGAGTTACCAAGCGTGTTCGCCGCGGTGCCGGTGTTGGTGCGCAGCGCCCAGGCCGTGCCGGCGCTGCCAGAGTACTGCGCCAGCCGCGCGTTAGGGGACACGCTGGTCCCGTCCGTCGACATGCGAGCAGCCAGGCTCTGGCCGACGATGGCGATGAAGGCGCCCACACCGAAGCGGTTGGACCCGTTGGCGACTACTGAATGGTCGTTCGTCTGGCGAATCTGGAAGTTGTACCAAGCGCCCTCAGGCACGTTGATCGGGGTGCCGGTGAAGGCCCCGCCCGCATGCGCGCCCTTGATGCTGGTCCACGTCAGCACTTCGGTACTGGTGCCGTGCAGCACGACGCGCGCCTCGATGCCTGTGGCGGCCGTTGACGTGCCGGTGATCGTCAACGCACCGACGCCGCTTGCGCGCTGGATGCCCTTGCCGTCTACGACGTCGTCGAGGGCGATGCTGGCGGAGGCGACTTCCTTGTAGACGATGGCCAGCTTGACGCCATTGGCAGACGCCGCCCAGGTGGCGTAGTTCGTCGCATCGTCCACCAAGGTAGCAGTGGTCTGCACCTGCCCGACCATGCCGGCGCCGAAGTTGACGCCCCCGTTGTAGACCTGCGAGCCCAGCGTCGTGAAGCCGTTCGCGGCCGCATAGCTGGCGGGTTGATCGACCGTCAGGATGCCATGGCCGCCGATGACGAAACCGCCCGCGCCGCTGGGGGTGAAGTCTGCAAACGCCAAGCCGGCGCCGGTGCCCGACACGTCATGCGCAACGGGGATCAGGTCGACGGCGGGCGAATCGGTGCAGGTCCAGAACTCGGCGAGGAGCACCGAGGCAGCGCCATGCGATGTGATGACGTGCGCGGTTGACGTGATGGGGCTGAGACAGTCCCAAAGCGCACCCTCCGCGGAAGCGGCCCGGAAAGCGCGCTTGGTGTAGGTGTTGCCGACATTGTCAGTGGGCGCGCTGGCTGCGCCCATCGTGATGATGGTGATGCCCTTGACGCCCGCAGCCTGCGAGTTGTAGGCCGTGGTGACGCCAGTGTCGGTCGTGGCGATCCGGTTGGCGAGGGGAGTGAAGCTCATGTCGGGCTCAGAGCTTGAAAATCTTGTTCGCGCCGCTGTCCCATGCGACGGTGCCGCCCGTGGCGAGGGCCGCGATGGGCAGGCCGGTCGCGGTGTCGATGAACAAGATCAGCGGCGACGTTCCCTCAACCCCGGTGTCCACGTAGATCGCCAGCGCCTCGATGGTGGGCGCGCTGCTTAGCCCGCTGAAGGCCAGGTCGTCCGCATCGAAGACGCCGTCGGTCAGCGTCTTGTTCGCCAGCGTGACCGGCGAGCCCACGCGCGCACCGGCCGTGATGTCGGACAGGTACTGGTGCGAAGCGGAGTAGGTGTAGC
>NZ_JBFULE010000784.1:0-2399 GCF_056400485.1 Roseateles sp. P5_B10 | reverse complement strand
GTACAGGCGCAGCACATGGTCGAGCTTTTCCAGGTTGTCCAGCAGCTGGGTGACGTCTTCCTGGTTGGCGTCGGAGTACACAACGAAGCGCTGGCTTTCCGCCCGGAGCCACGCGGAGAGGTCGCCCTTCTTGCCGGCCACCTCCACGCGCTCCAGGTTTGCCGGGCGGGTTTGCTGGGCGCTGGCGGCGCAGGCCGACAGCAGACAGAAGGCGGCGGCGAGTGTGTTTGCCCAGGGTCCCTTGCGCATTGGCTGTTCCTTCTGGAAGTGTGGCTCGGTGCGTGGTTGCAGATCCGAGCTTTCATCCTAACGGCCAGTCACTGCCGCGCGGGCGCCCTCCAGGGCCCAAAGCAGGTTCAGCGACACATTGTTATGCCCGGCCCGCTTGGCCCGGACGTAGGTGGCGACGGCGCCCAGCGCGCGCAGCTCTTCAAGCGTCGTGACGCCGACGCTAGCCAGCATCGCTGCGGACTTGGGGCCGAGGTTGGCCAGGGACTCGATCGTGTCTGACATGTGCGGACCCTAGTAGATCTGGTCAATCGCCCAATCGAACGACGGGTCGCCCACGTCGTTGTGCGCGATGTTGAAGTCCTTGCGCTGGATCAGCAGGTCCACATAGGCGCGGCCCTTGTAGCGCGCTTCGTAGGCGATCACGTCGTTCACGTTGCCGGGCGCATTCGCGCTGGTCAGGATCAGGTGCACGGGTAGACGGGGGCTGGCCGTGAAGCGCGCCTGTTCGTCCTGGATGTTCCTGGCCGTCAGCGCCCAGAAGGCGCCATCGAACAGCAGGTAGTTCCTGAAGAAGGGCGTGCCCGCGGCTTCGGTGCTCAGCAGGATGGAGCCCAGCAGCCCGCCGTAGGACGTGCCCGAGAAGCTGCGCACGCCCGTCGTGCGGTAGTTGGCCTCGATCAGCGGCGCCAGTTCCTCCTTCAGGAAACGGGCATAGGCCGGCGCGCCGTTGACGGTGTAGTCGATGGCCCGACGGTCACCCGGGCCCTGCTCGATGTTCACCAGGATCATCGGCTTGCGGCGCTTGTCCAGCAGCTGCGAGAACGAGTTGAAGCTCCACTGCCCGTCGGTCGCGTACATCACCGCATAGCTCTTGCCCGAGGTCGCGTAGTTCTCCGGCAGGTAGACGTGATACGGGTAGGTGATGCCCGTGATCCTGGACGTGATGGACTTGTCGCGCTCCAGCGTGCCCACGTAGACGTAGTTGGGCGTGATCACCACCGGCGGCGGCGTGACGGCCGGCGTCGCGTCGCTGCTCGACCCGCCACCGCCGCAGGCGGACAGCAGGCAGGCAAAGCTCAGAAGCAAACACCGGCGTCTGGACATGGAAGGCCCTCGAGTTGTCTTCTGCGCAGTTCCGGGCACTGCGGTCACGCAGACCCCCGGCGCAGCAGCGTCAGCCCGATCAGCCTGGACACCACGGCCGCCAGGTAGCCCACGCCAACGAACATCTCCAGGCTGGTCGCAGCCCGAGCCAGCGGCCGCACCGGGATGACGTCGCCGATGCCCGTGCTGGACAGCAGCGCGAAGCTCAGGAACATCAGCTCGGACCAGGTGCGGGGCTGTTCGGCGTTGACGGCGGCCGAGAAGCTGCCTGGTTGCACCGCCTGCAGCACCACGAAGCTGTAGGCAAAGCCCCAGGCCAGCAGTGTGAAGGTCGCGCCGGCCGCATACAGCTCGTCGGTCGTCGCATGCATGTCGCTCATCATGTAGGCGACGAGGCTGCCGGCAGCATAAAAGTAGAACAGCGCTTCCAGCGCGGCGGACCAAGGCTGCAGCCAGTGCATTTCCCACACCGCCTGCAGTACCAGCATGGCGATGGCCGGCAAGGCCAGGCAGACGCTCAGCCACGTCAGGCCCGGCGTGCGGCGCACCATGCCAGTCGTGAAGATCAGCACCGTGATGCCGAAGGCGCTCAAGGCGATGGGGCCGGCACGCGTCGATTCGAGGATCGGGTAGAGCAGCAGGCCCACCAGCTGCACGATCAGCAAAATGGCCGACGGGTGGCGGCGCGTAAGGGCGAGAAGTCTTCGGTGGGGCACTTGCATGCCGGGATTCTGTGCCGTACGGCTTCGCGCCAGGCGCGAATCAGGGGCGCGCCTCGCTCGACTGCCGCTGACGCAAACCGGCGCGCTTCCTTCGGCGGATCTCAGAAAGGCGTCGGGCTTCGCGATCCGAGATCGATTGAAGTCGCCATTCGCACAGGCCTGTTCAGCCGCGCCGACGAAGCACCAGCGCCAGCAGGCCGCCACCCAGCAGCAGCGCCACCGAGGGCTCGGGAACCGGCGCATAGGGCACGTTCCAGTCGATGCCGCTCTGGCTGCTCAGCGTGTAGCCGATGGCACTGCCGGCCACCGTGACGCCGCTGACGCCTTGCCATGTCAGCGTGC
>NZ_JBFULE010000783.1:0-2400 GCF_056400485.1 Roseateles sp. P5_B10 | reverse complement strand
ACCCACCAGCCCGCAACAGGCTGCCGGGATGCGGATGGAGCCTCCACCGTCGTTGCCCGCTGCCATTGGCACGACACCCGCTGCCACCGCCGCCGCCGACCCGCCGCTGCTGCCGCCAGGCGTGCGGCGCACGTCCCAGGGGTTGCTGCTGCGGCCGAAGGCGAGCGGGTCGGTGACGCCCTTGAGGCCCAGCTCCGGCGCATTGGTCTTGCCGAAGATGACGAGGCCGGCGTCCAGCAGGCGCCGCACGACATGGGCGTGCTCTCTCGGTGGAGGTAGCGAAGCGAGAGCCCGGCTGCCCCAGCTGGTGGGCTGGCCGGCATAGTCCTCGGCCACGTCCTTGATCAGGCAGGGCACGCCGGCCAGTGGGCCGTTGCCGACGCCGCGCGCCAGCTGGGCGCGGGCCTGGCCTTCCATCAGCCGGCAGACCGGGTTGAGCTGGGGGTGGACTTCGGCCAGCCTTGTGAGCGCCAGGCCGAGCAGGGTTGTCGCTTCGACGCGGCCTGCCGCCACCTCGGCAGCCAGGGAGGTCGCGTCGTGGCGGCGGTAGGCAGCGAAGTCCATTGCGGCTTACATGAACAGACGCTCGCCCGCGTTCCGCAGGTGATCACATGAACAAATGTTCGCCCGCATTCTCTCCACCAAGARTGACRTAATTCACCTTGCGCAGGTCCGACAACTGCGTGCCGCCCGCATACGAGATCGAGCTCTGCAGGTCTTCCTGCATCTCGCGCAGCGTGTCGGCGAACTTGCCCTTGACGGGTTCCAGGATGCGCTTGCCCTCGACGTGGCGGTACTCGCCCTYGTTGAAGTCCGACGCCGAGCCGTAGTACTCCTTGTAGAGCTTGCCGTCGACCTCGACGGTCGTGCCTGGCGACTCTTCATGGCCGGCGAACAGCGAGCCGATCATGACCATGCTGGCGCCGAAGCGCACGCTCTTGGCGATGTCGCCATGGTGGCGGATGCCGCCGTCGGCCACGATGGGCTTGGTGGCCACGCGCGAGCACCATTTCAGCGCCGATAGCTGCCAGCCGCCGGTRCCAAAACCCGTCTTCAGCCGCGTGATGCAGACCTTGCCCGGGCCGACGCCGACCTTGGTCGCGTCCGCACCCCAGTTCTCCAGGTCGATGACGCCTTCGGGCGTGCCAACATTGCCGGCGATGACGAAGGTCTCGGGCAGCTTTTGCTTGATGTGGCCGATCATGCGCTGCACGCTCTCGGCATGGCCGTGGGCGATGTCGATGGTCAGGTAGTCGGCGCCGACGCCTTCAGCCGCCAGCTTGTCCACCAGTTCGAAGTCGGCCGGCTTCACGCCGACGCTCAGCGACACCAGCAGGCCCTTGTCCCGCATGTCCTTGGCATAGGCCAGGCTGTCGAGGTCGAAGCGGTGCATCACGTAGAAGTAGCCCTCGCGGGCCAGCAGCTCGGTGATGGGCTCGTCCACGACCGTCTTCATGTTGGCCGGCACGACCGGCAGCTTGAAGCGGTGTGGGCCGAACTGCACCGAGGTGTCGCAGTCCGAGCGGCTTTCCACGCGGCAGCGGCGCGGCAGCAGCAGGATGTTGTCGTAGTCGAAGATTTCCATAATTCAAGTTCACAGTTGCGGCGCGCGTTTGGCAGTGCGCGACCTGGGCTGCGAGCGCTTGACTTGGCTCTGCCGGCTTTGCTGCCCGTTTTTGCAGCGGGCAAAAAAAACCGGACGCCAAAATTTGGGCCCGGTGATTGATTCTACGCGGGCCTGGTTGGTATTGAAGCGAGGCCGTAGTGCACGGGCATTGCGCAGGCCAAAGCGGCCTTGATCATGGCGTCGGCGCCGGCCGAATCACCGCCGATGCGCAGCAGCAGGTCACATCGCTCCAGCAGGGCCTGGGCGTTGGGGTGGAAGTAGCGGTCCCAGACCGCATCGCCGCGCCGGCCGCCAGCGGCCGCGATGAGCGGCAGGGCGACCCACTCGCCGAGCACCGGCACGTGGCCCAGGGCTGCGACTTGCAGGGCGGCATCCTGCATGGCCTGCACGTTGGCGGCGATCGCGTCCTCCCGGTCGCCCGTGCCGCTTCGATACGGCCCGGCGATGAAGACCAGCAACGGGCCCTTGCGGGGCGGCGGCCCGAAGACATGGCGCTCGGCCCAGCGCAGCAGCATGATCGTTTTCGCATCGACGATCTCGCCGGCCTCGACCTGGCGCATGGCTGCGTCGAAGTCCAGCTCGAAGCGCGCGATGTCCTCGCCCTCCTCAACGAGGCCGCCACCCGCGCCAACCAAGTCGCCATCCTCGTACTCGGCCGCAAAGAAATGCAGCTTCTCGGTCACCGAGCCGGGGCTCATATAGGTCTCGAACAGCGCGCGGGGCTCGCGCAGGCGCACACCGGCTTCCTGCTCGGCCTCGGCGCGGATGCAACT
>NZ_JBFULE010000782.1:0-2409 GCF_056400485.1 Roseateles sp. P5_B10 | reverse complement strand
CAACAAAGGCCTGCAATTGCGCCGGCACTCCGGTGCCGGACAGGCCCAGGCCGAGGGCGCAATCCTTCAAGGCCAGCCCCGGCACGCCGGCTGCGGCAATGGCCTCGCCGATGGGGCGCCAGGCCTGCTCGGCGCCCTGGCCGAGGGCCGAAGCGCCGGCCTCACCGCGGCCGAGAATCCGGCCCTCGACGTCGGCCACGATGGCGCGGGTGCTGGTACCGCCCCCATCGATGCCGACCCGGTAGCGCGCAGGGCGGCCAGAGTCGCGGGAGGTCAAAAGTGAAGGATTGAGAACGAGGGGCATGATCGACATGATTCAGTCGATACCACTCTAATACCAACGGCAGGGGCCGTCAATTGGTTTTAAACTGGTCTATGGCCACTCAAGCAGGCTACGGATTGGCCCCAGTCAGGCCGCACCCGCCCTCGGAATCGACAAGAATACCAGTGAGAAACCAACCCGAAACGGCCGCCGTGTTCATTCTTCATCCTGCCGCCAGCGAGGCCCTGGGCGATCTGCTGGGCCGCATTGGCCGCGTCGCGCACCGCCATCCGCGAGCGGCCGACAGGCTGCTCGAATCGCTCGCCGTAAACGCTTTCACGGCCGGCGACACCGCTGTCGGTGTGGATGCACTCTACGCGCGCTTCGGTCTGCTGGAGCCGCGCGGACGTGCACTGGAATTGCTGCCGGCCCTTGAACAAGCCGGTGCGCTGGCAGCCGCCGGACATTTCCCGGTGCAGGCCGCGCGGGTTTGCGAAGCGCTCGGGCGTATTGCCTACCAGCAGGGCGAGTATCAGCTCGCCAGTGAGCAATGGTCGCGGGCGCTGGACCTCGYGGAGGTCAGCGGTCATTTGCAGGCCGGCGTGGCCGCGCGCATTGGCCTCGGACAGATTCATTACGCCCAGGCCGACTGGGCGCGCGGCTTGCGCCAGATGCGTGACGCCGGCGAGCAACTCAAGCTCGGCGGCGGCGACGACAGCTACCTGGCCGCCAAGCTGGCGCTGAACATCGGCGTCGGCAGTTTTGAGACTGGCGACCTGCCCGCCGCCGAGCGCCATTTCAGCCATGGCCTGGCCGCGGCGCGGCGCGGCGGCCACCGCGTCTTCGAGGCCGAGGCGCATTGGCATCTTGCCCGCGCAGCGCTGGCCCGTCAGCGCATGGACTGGGCCGTGGCCGACTGCCGTCTGGCGCTCGACATTGCTGCTCGCCACGGCTACCCCTGGCTGGAGGCGGCCGCCAGCCGCACCTGGACCGAGATCGCCCTGGCCCGCGGCGACAACGCCGCCGCCGTGCGCTCGACCCGCCACGGCCTGGCCCTGGCCCAGCGCATCCAGGCTCGTGCGCAGGCACGCCAGGCCCACCTGCAACTGGCCGAGCTGCTGCAGGCGGAGGGCGATGCCCCCGGCGCACTGGACCACCTCTGGCAACACCTGGCCCTGCAGTCCGAGATCGAGCGCCTCAGCCTGCCCGCTCGCACGACGTTGGCCGCGCCGCCGGCCGAGGAGGCCGGCACGCCGGTCACGCCGGAGGAATTGCTGCTGCATCTGTGCGGCCAGCGCCAGCGCCTGTCCACGGCAACGCCGCCCGAGGCATTGGCTGAGCTGAAGGCGGCGAGCATCCGCATCCTCGGGCTGGCCAGCGTGATCCGTTGGCCGCTCGGCCAAGGCGGACTGAGCAACGCTGAGCAGCCGCGCTACGTCGACCTGCTGACCCGCCATGGCGCGCCGCTCGCGCTGCCGGATGCGGCCCTGCATCCCTGCCATGCCGAGCTGTCCGGCCTGCAAGGCGCCGCCGAGGCGCGTATCGAGGTGCCCCTGTATGACGGTGCGCAGCTGGCCGGCGCCCTGTGGCTGGTCGATGCCCGCACGACGCGGGCCTGGACGCGCCAGGAGCTGCTGATCGCCAGCCAACTGGCACTGCTGTTCGAGGTGGTGATCAGAGGCTGAGGCGCGTGGGGCGAGCGCGGCTGTTGAAGAGCAGTCCCCCCTTTCGCTGCCCGGAATCCGGCCGCGTCATCGCCTTTTCACGCCGCACTGTCACAGTGCGGCACTCGTGCACGCCACCTCCTCCGACACCCACTCACTCTGCGCCGCACGCCCCGCCCTGCCGCGCGGCTTCGGCCTCGTCATCGGCGCGCAGTTCGCCTCGGCGCTGGCCGACAACGCCCTGCTCATCGTCGCCATCGCGCTGCTCGCGCAGCAGGGCTTCCCGCTGTGGTGGGCGCCACTGCTGAAGGTGGGCTTCATGGCCGCCTATGTGCTGCTCGCGCCCTGGGTCGGGCCACTGGCCGACGCCTTCGCCAAGGGCCGCGTGATGGCCGCGATGAACCTCGTGAAGATGCTCGGCCTGGCGCTGCTGGCCCTCGGCCTGCACCCGGTGGCGGCGCTGGCGGTGGTCGGCCTGGGCGC
>NZ_JBFULE010000781.1:0-2417 GCF_056400485.1 Roseateles sp. P5_B10 | reverse complement strand
TGTATTCAAGGTCCAGCAGCGGCACGCCGTCGACGATGCCGACCGAGATGGCGGCCACCGTGTCCTTGATCGGCGAGCGCGACAGCTTGCTGTCGGCCAGCAGCCTGTTGACGGCGTCCTGGGCCGCGACGAAGGCGCCGGTGATGGCCGCCGTGCGCGTGCCGCCGTCGGCCTGCAGCACGTCGCAGTCCAGCGTGATCGTGCGCTCGCCGAGGGCGCTCAGGTCGAACACCGCGCGCAGTGAGCGGCCGATGAGTCGCTGGATCTCCTGCGTGCGGCCGCTCTGCTTGCCGCGGGCGGCCTCGCGGTCGCCGCGGGTGTGGGTGGCGCGCGGCAGCATGCCGTACTCGGCCGTCACCCAGCCTTCACCCGAGCCGCGCTTGTGCGGCGGTACGCGCTCCTCGACCGAGGCCGTGCACAGCACGCGGGTGCCACCGAACTCGATCAGCACCGAGCCCTCGGCATGCACGGTGAAACCGCGGGTGATGCGCACCGGGCGCAATTGATTGGCGGCGCGGCCTGCGCTGCGCGTGAAGGTCTTGGTCATGAGAAAAGGAGAGTTAGCGGCGATTGGCGCCGCGGCCCGATTGGCGGATGACTTCGTTGATCTCGCGTATCGAACGCTCGATCTCCTCGTCGTCCATGCCGGCGACAAGGTCGGCGTCCAGGGCGCCCTGGATGGTGGACGCAAAGCCGGAATTGCCGAGATTCTGCGTGGTCTCGCCGCTGGGCTCGCCCTCGCCTTCCCATTCGACGGCCAGCACGGTGACGTTGTCACTGCGCGCGCCGCCGCGGCGCAGGGCCTGCTCGACCAGTTCGGGCACAGCTTCGGTAATGGCCTGGTCAGCCATGTGCTGAACGATCTCGCCGTCCTCCACGCTGCCCCACAGGCCGTCGGAGCACAGCAGGATGCGGTCCGAGGCCTCCATGATGAGCGGCCCCTGGCAGTCCACCATGGGCTTGCCGGGGCTGCCCAGGCAGGTGAAGAGCACGTTGCGATTGAAAGGCTCGCCGCCGCGGGACACGCGGCCCAGGGCTTCCTGCAACTCGGAATAGGAATGGTCGCGGGTGCGGGCAATCAGCTTGCCGGCGCGCACGAGATACAGGCGCGAATCGCCGCAATGCGCCCACCAGGCCTGGTTGCCCTGCAGGATGCAGGCGACGACCGTCGTGCGCGGCGTGTCGTGCAGGCCCTTGCTCTCGGCATAGCGCAGCAGCTGCTGATGGGCAATGACGATGGTTTCCTGCAGGAAGCGCTGTGGGTCTTCGATGACCGGGCGGGCGTCCTGCTGGAACAGCGCGGCCAACGTCTGCAGCGCGATCTGGGCCGCGACTTCACCTTCCGGGTGGCCGCCCATGCCGTCAGCCAGCGCGAACAGTCCCGCCTCCCGCGTGAAGCAATAGCCCATGCGGTCTTCGTTGGTCTCACGGCCACCGCGACGGCTGACCTGGAAGACATTGAATCGCATCAGGCTTTCGCTCCGGACTTCAGGTTTTCAAGCTGGAGTTTGAGGCGTTCACTGAAGCTGAGCTTGGTGTAACGCCTTTCAGTCTCACGAGCGAGTTCCTTCTGCAGCGCAAACACGCTCTGCGGGCGCGACAGCGCGTCCAGCGACATGCACCACTCGGTCACCTCGAGAAGGTTGTCGGAGTAGACATTGCGCAGGCGCGACAGACTCAAGGACAGGCGGTCCTTCTCCAGGCGCTGCGGCGCGTCGTTCGGCGGGTAGCCCTGCATGCAGGCATAGATGCAGGCGCCGATGGCGTAGATGTCGGTCCAGGGGCCCAAGCTACCGTCGCGGCGGTACATCTCGGGCGCAGCAAAGCCCGGCGTGTACATCGGGCGGATGAAGTTGCCTTCCTTGCTCAGCACTTCGCGCGCGGCGCCGAAGTCCAGCAGCACGGCCTTGTTGTCATTGGTGATGAAGATATTGGCCGGCTTGATGTCCAGGTGCAGCATCTTGTGCTGATGGACGATGCGCAGGCCGCGCAGGATCTCGTCGAAGAGGCTGCGGATGGTCGACTCGCGGAAGACCTTGTCGCGCTTCATATCGCGCGCGGTCACGATGAAGTCCTGCAGGGTGTCGCCCTGCAGGTAGTTCATGACCATGTAGACRGTTTCGTTCTCGCGCAGGAAATTCAGCACCGAGACGACGCTGGGGTGCGAGATCTGCGCGAGCGAACGGCCCTCTTCGAAGAAGCTCTTCAGGCCGAGTCGGTATAGCGGTTGCTTCTCGGGCTTGACGCGAGGGGTCAGTTCGCCGGGCGAACGTTCGGCCAGCGACGAGGGCAGATATTCCTTCAATGCGACCAGATGGTGGTCGGGATCCTCGGCGAGATACACCACGCCGAAACCGCCCGCCGCCAGCCGCTTGATGATCTGATAGCCCCCAACCACCGTGCCTGCGGGCAAGGGC
>NZ_JBFULE010000780.1:0-2428 GCF_056400485.1 Roseateles sp. P5_B10 | reverse complement strand
GTGTAGCACCGGATGAGAAACCCGCCAAGCTGCCACTATCGACAGCGAGAGCCAAGCGCCTGAAGCCATGGCTTCAGGCGCTGCCGCCCCGCTTCAGGGTTGCGAGCTTGGCGAAAGGGTTGGGACGCTCCTCCTCTCCTGGCTCAATCACTTCGTCCACATGGGCCAGGGGCTCGGGGCAGATCTCGTGGCGCGGCACCAGCGGCAGGGCCAGCAGCAGTTCGTCTTCGATCAATTCGCGCGCGTCGAGGTGGCGCGGCAGGGCCAGCACATCATCGTCACTGTCCGCGTCGAGCGCGGCCGCCTCGACCTCGGTGTCGACGAAGCGGATCCAGCGGTCGATATCAATGTCTTCGTGGACCGGCTGCAGGCAGCGCTGGCAGGTCAGCGCGACCTGACCGGAGGCGGTCAGGTGCAGCCAAGTCTGGGCCTTGCTGCCCTTGGGCTGGCGGATCTCGCCGTGCAGGCTCCACTGCAGCGCTGGCCAGTCACTGGCCGGCGCTTCGGGAGCGGCCGAGTCGGCCAGCCGCTCCAGCAACGTCGCCGGCCATTCGCCAGACAGGCTGGCGTCATCATGAGCGAGAGCCGCGACATCGAGCTTCTCGGGAACAAAGGCGCGCGATTTCATGGTCGAGAGTTTAGGCGGGGGAGAATGTCCCGATGTCCCAGTTGATCCTTGCCTCGACCTCCCGCTACCGACAGGAATTGCTGGCCCGGCTGCGCCTGCCGTTCGAAGCGGTTGCGCCCGACGTCGATGAAACCGCCCTGCCCGGCGAGGCCCCGGCGGCCCTGGCCGAGCGGCTGGCCTTGACCAAGGCACGCGTGGTCGCGGCGCGGTTTCCTGGCGCCATCGTCATCGGCTCCGACCAGGTTGCCGACCTGGCCGGGGAGGCCATCGGCAAACCCGGCTCCCACGAGGCAGCCACTGCGCAACTGCGCCGTATGAGCGGGCGCGAGGTCGTGTTCCAGACCGCCGTCGCCGTCGTCGCACCGGGTCTGGCGGCCATTGAGCGCGCCGAAGTTCGTGTGCGCTTGCGTGAGCTCAGCGACTCAGCCATCGAAGCCTATCTGCGCGCCGACCAACCCTATGACTGCGCCGGCAGCGCCAAGGTGGAGAGCCTGGGCATTGCGCTGCTGGAGGCCGTCGAGTCCGACGACCCGACCGCGCTGATCGGCCTGCCGCTGATCCGCACCTGCGCCCTGCTGCGGCGCGCCGGCCTGGAGCCTCTCGCATGAACAAGGGCCGTCTGATTCTGATGCCCAATACGCTGGATTTCGGCGTGGACGATTCCCTGGACCTGCGCGAGGTGCTGCCCCAGCGGGTCATTGAGCAGGCCGCGCGGCTGACGCACTGGGCTGCCGAGAGCGCCAAGACCACGCGAGCGCTGCTCAAGCGCGTCGATGCCATTGCGCCGCTCGTCCAGCCGCTGCAGGCCATGCAGATCGTCGAGTTGCCGCGCCCTCCCAAGGGCGGCAGGGGCGGCGGCGATGACGCGGTCGCCTGGCTGGCTCTGCTGGACCCGGTGCTGGCCGGGAACGACCTCGGCTTGATCTCGGAAGCGGGCCTGCCCGCCGTGGCTGACCCAGGCGCCCGCCTGGTCGCGCTGGCCCATGAGGCCGGCATCGAGGTGGTGGCGCTTTCCGGACCGAGTTCGCTGCTGCTCGCCCTGGCCGCCAGCGGGCTCAACGGCCAGAGCTTCGCGTTTGTCGGCTATCTGCCGGTGGACGCCGCACCTCGTACGGCACGCATCCGCGAGCTGGAGGCCTTGTCGGCCAAGGCCCAGCAGACCCAGTTGCTGATCGAGACGCCCTACCGCAACGAGGCGCTGCGCCAGGCGCTGCTGGCAGCGCTGAAGCCCGGCACGCGGCTGTCGATCAGCGTCGGCCTGACGCTGCCAGGCGGCTGGACGCAGACCGCCACCGTGGCGGATTGGCGGTCCAACGGCACCAAGGTACCCGACCGCATCCCGGCCGTGTTTTCAATCCTGGCTTAGGACTCGACCGGCGCCGGCGCGGGCTTGGCACCGAACAACGCGGCCACTTGCTTCTTGGGCTTGATGTAGCTGGACAGGCCCTTGCCTGCGCCAGCCGGCGCCGCTGCAGCCTTGGTTTTTTCCCAGGCTGGTGCCYCACCGGCAGCGCTGGCCTCGTAGGGCTTGTCGAAGAAGGGATCCTTGGGCGGGGAAGGCGGGCGATAGGTGGGCCGCACGGCGGGACGGGCCTCGAAAGAAGCTTCTCCTCGCTCCTCGCGCGGGCGCTCGAAACGCGGCGGGCGGCTGTCCTGCAGCTCGAAGGGGTCGAGGTCGATCTTGCGCTTGAGCAGCTTCTCGATGTCGGCCACCAGGCGCGCGTCAGACTTGGTGACCAGCGTGACTGCCAGGCCCGAAGCCCCCGCGCGGCCCGTGCGGCCGATGCGGTGGACGTAGTC
>NZ_JBFULE010000779.1:0-2429 GCF_056400485.1 Roseateles sp. P5_B10 | reverse complement strand
GAGGTGGGGGACGTCCTGGTAGACCTGACACACGACCAATTTCCGCGAACCAACCTGAAGGGCTGGATATTTCCCGTGGACAACCCGTGGCATCTCAAGCGGTTCCCACACCTCCAGACTCGCTCGTCGGCCGGTGAACCTCGGCCCGGCCTACCCACAGATGTCTATGAGGCCATGCGCCGCGAATTGGGCGACTGGCCGGCGAAGGGCTTGCAAGATGCTCCTGTATGACCTCATTCCGCCAAAAGTCTCCCTACAAGTACGTCTACCGCACTGAGCTGCCGGCTGAACACAGGGAGCCAGGTCGTGCTGCGGTTCTACAGCGGCTCCGCAGGTACTCGGTTCAGTCACTTGTTTCGGCAGCACACCGAGTTCTGTGGGCGACCTACCCAACAAAGCTCGAGGGGCTTCACACGGCACCCTGGCACATCCTGCTGATGCTGAAGTGGGCCCTGCGAGACCCCTATGTCCCGTTACGGGCTGGTAGCCCGGTGTCCGAGCATGACTTCAATGCTCTGCGCCAAATGATGCTTGACCTTGTCGGGGCCGAATACAAGCGCAAGAAGCCGGACAACATGTACCTGATGCTGCGCGCACTTTTTCAGCAGATTGATTTCCAGCGGCCTGAAGGATGGACATACCTTCGCTGGCCTGCACTCATCGCCAGGCAGCCCAACAGCCACCCGTCACGTCGGCAGTTCGTCAGCGAAATTGGAATGCCTCCTGAGCATTTCATGGACCTCGCGTTTTGCTTGATCGCCGCTGTCATGGATGGAACGACGTCCTTCGCCGCGGATTGGCTGGCACCGATGCAGAAGGCCTACGGCAAGAGCGTGGACGCAATGTGGCAACTCGTTGCGCGCGACTTGATAAGCATGCGCGCTGAGATGCAGCAAGAGGGCGCTTCACGCTTGCCGCTTGGGCAGGAGTTGCACGAGCCGCCGTACCTCAAGCGTTTCCCGTTCCTCAAGAAGAGAGACGGGCGGTATGCATGTTGGCATCCGAGGATAGTTGCGCGCGGCCTTGAAGAAATCGTGCACTTTCGTCTGTCAGGTCTTCAGGGCCAATACACGCAGCCGTTCAGCCGGTTGTTCGAACGCTATGTGATGGAGCTGGCCAAAGCTATGGACGGCGGGGCCATTCTTGACGACCAGTACCAGGCCCTTATTCACGGGAGCAAGCCGAGCAATGTGGAGGCCCTGATCCCCTGTGGCGATTGCAACGTCATGGTCGAAGCGAAGATGAGTCTGTTTGGAGATGACGCTTTGCTGGTCGACAACGAGGTACAGGCGTTTCAAAAGACAAAGAAGATTCGCGATGGCATCAAACAAGCGTGGAGCGTCGGCAAGGACGTTCGTGCTGTCGAGAGTCCCGTGCCTGCCTGCAAGACGGCGGAGCGGGACTACTTGCTGGTGGTGACTAGCCGAGAACTCTTTGTCGGCAGTGGAGAAATGCTGCTTCGCTTGTATAGGGAAGGCGAGTTCACCTATCCGGATGACGCCTGCAGAGAGAACCTTCCGTTGACGAACGTCTTCGTTATTTCCATTGAGAACTTCGAGAGGCTATCAACTGCGGTATCTGCGGGAAACGTGAAGCTGCCCGACCTATTGAAAGRGGCTGTAGAGCGCAATCGGGACCCTTCTACTTCGGCCATCCTCTTCGACGCATATCTTGAAAAGTATGTCAGTAGCTGGGGGCTGCCTGACCTCATCTTGACCGCTCGCGACGAGTCAGAAGCGCGGATTCGTGAGCTGGGTGAGTGGGGCTCGGGGGATGACAGCGACGAGGCCGAGGCAGAAGACACTGAGCTCGGAGAACATGCTGCGAAGGTAGATGCTCAAACATGAATTCAATCGACTACCAGTCCCTCACCGAGGAGGACTCGCTGCTCATTGAGTTGCCCCATGACGTGTGGCTGATGGACAACCACAAGTGGGCGCTACTCGCGTGGGAGCGACATCGAGCGCAAGCTGCGAGTGCGCCATATGCGCTGATTCACGCGGATTTTCACTGGGACGGTGTCGACGATTTTGCTTGGGACGAAGATGCACGCCGCAAGCTTGCCGGTGCAGACCTGACCGAACTGGAGGCGATGACTTTCGACGACGAGTTCATCCGATATGACTCGTTCATCGCTCCAGCAATACGCCGCGGAACGGTTTCGGAGGTTCACTTCTTCTGCTATCAGGACGATGGCACCGATGAAGGCATTTCAGGCGAGATGTGCGCCCAGCTCGATGTCTCGCAGACTCTCCATGAAGATGTCGAAACCCTGGCTGCCGTGATGCCGGGGCGTCCACTCATCTTTGACCTTTGCCTTGACCTCTTCAACCGTTCCGACGATTGGGAAGACGGTGACCTTTGGACTGACGGCGAGGTACTCCAGTTTCTGGATACGGTGGGTCACCACGTCAAGAACGCAGTGATGG
>NZ_JBFULE010000778.1:0-2430 GCF_056400485.1 Roseateles sp. P5_B10 | reverse complement strand
GGATTGATCCTGCTGTCGATTGCCTTGATTTTCGGCATCGGCTTCGTCACGAAGATGGTGCTGCTGGCTCACTGACATGATGAAGCCCCCACGCGCACTTCGTTTGCTGCCCCCCGAGGGGGCGCGTCAGCGCCTTCGGGCGGCCGGGCGGCACTGACATGCGCTTCCTGGCCGCTCTGCATCGCGACAACCGGCAGCTCGTCATGAAGCTGGCGGTGGTGGTCGCGTTGATGTTCGGCTTCGGTTACGCGCTGGTGCCGCTGTACAAGGCCATCTGCAATGCGCTGGGCATCAACGTGCTGTCGCTGGCCGAGCGCCAGACCGCGCTTTCCAGCAAGGGCATTGCCGACGGCAACGGCCAGATCGACTTCAGCCGTGAAATCACGGTCGAGTTCGACGCCAATGCCCGCGGTCCCTGGGACTTCAAGCCGGCGGTGCGCCATCTGACGGTGCACCCGGGCGAACTGACCCAGGTCATGTACGAGTTCCGCAACGTGCAGGACCGCACCATGGCGGCCCAGGCCATCCCGAGCTATGCGCCGATGCAGGCGAGTGCGCATTTCAACAAGCTGGAATGCTTCTGCTTCAACGAATACACGTTGAAGCCGGGCGAGAGCAAGCAGTGGCCGGTCGTGTTCGTCATCGACCCCAAGCTGCCCAAGGATGTGAAGACCATCACCCTGTCGTACACCTTCTTCGAGGTGGCGGGCAAGGGTGGCGTCAAGCTCGGCCAGGCACCTGGATCGCGTTCCGGTGCGGGAGCCGCGCTGTGAGCGAAGCGGGCAAGGATCTGAAGGACGCCGTGGGCCGCAAGGCCTCGCTGGCTCAGACGATCTCGGCCGTGGCCTGGAGTTTTTTCGGTGTGCGCCGGGGCAAGGATCATGAGAACGACATGGCCAAGCTCAACCCGGTGCATGTGTTGATCGCGGGCGTGCTTGGCGCCGCCCTGTTTGTATTGGTGCTGGTGCTGCTGGTCCGTTGGGTCATCAGCAGTGGCGTGGCCGGGGCCTGAGGGCCCGCGCCGCAACAGAGTTCAGAACGAGCGAGTACTAGGAGAACAACATGTCGGCAGCGACTACCCCGGGCAAGACCCCGTACTACTTCGTCCCGGCGCCTTCACGGCATCCGGTGATGGCCGCGATCGGCCTGTTCTTCGTCATCCTCGGCGCCGGCCAGTGGGTCAACGGCCATGACTGGGGCATGTACTCGCTGTTCGGCGGCCTGGCCTTCTGGGCCTTCGTGCTGCAGCAATGGTTCCGCCAGGCCATCGGCGAGAGCGAAGGCGGCTTGTACAGCGACCGCATCGATGTCTCCTTCCGCTGGAGCATGGGCTGGTTCATCTTCTCGGAGGTGATGTTCTTCGCCGCCTTCTTCGGCGCGCTGTTCTGGTCCCGCCTGTACTCGGTGCCGGTGCTTGGCAGCCTGGAAAACGCCTTGCTGTGGCCCGACTTCAAGGCCATCTGGCCCAGCACGGCGCCCGGCTTTACCGCTGCGCCGGCGGGCACCGTCGAGGCTTTCAGCACCATGGGCCCCTGGCCCATCCCGACGATCAACACGGCCCTGCTGTTGACCTCGGGCGTCACGCTGACCATCGCCCATCACGCGCTGATCGCCGGCAACCGCGGCAAGACCATCCTGTGGATGTGGATCACCGTGCTGCTGGGCGCGACCTTCGTCGGCTTCCAGGCCTATGAATACCACCACGCCTACACCGAGCTCAACCTCAAGCTGACCTCCGGCATCTACGGCTCGACCTTCTTCATGCTGACCGGCTTCCACGGCTTTCACGTCTGCGTGGGCGCACTGATGCTGCTGTTCATCACCATCCGCCTGATGAAGGGCCACTTCACGCCGGAGCGCCACTTCGGCTTCGAAGGCGCCGCTTGGTACTGGCACTTCGTGGACGTGGTGTGGCTGGGCCTGTACGTCATCGTCTACTGGATGTGACTTCCCGGTCTCGCAATGAGAAAGCGCCGCAGCAGCGGCGCTTTTTTGTTGTTGAAGCTCAGGATTTCACCGGCAGTCCRGTCGGCTGTATCCAGCCCATCTTCCAGCTCAGCAGGATGATCRGGAACAGCGTCACCGACACGGCGACCCGCACCGCCAGCGCACGGGCCATGTTGGGGCTTTTCTTGTTGCCGCCTTTGCGCAGCATGAAGAAGCCGGCCGCGCCGAGCGCGCCAAGGATGCCGATGAAGGCGATCAGGATCACGAATTTCATGGTGTCGAATTATCCGCTCGGGGTCTTGCATGAGCGGTAGGCGCTGGCTGGTGCTGTTGGCGGGCCTGGTGGGCGCCGCGCTGACGGCGCGGCTCGGCGTCTGGCAGCTTGACCGTGCCGCGCAGAAGATCGCGTTGCAAGCAGCCATCGAGGCCGAAGCCGGCAAGCCGGCGCTCACCCAGACCGAGTTGGGCGGTGAAGGGCAGCTG
>NZ_JBFULE010000777.1:0-2435 GCF_056400485.1 Roseateles sp. P5_B10 | reverse complement strand
CGACGGGTCCACCGTCAGCACCGCCACGCGGTGGCCACGTTCCAGCAGGAACATGCCGAAGGCTTCGATGAAGGTGCTCTTGCCCACGCCCGGAACGCCGGAGATGCCCAGGCGCAGCGCACTGCCGGTGGCGGGCATCAGCTGAGTCAGCAGCGCATCGGCCTGCTCGCGGTGGTCGGCCCGGGTGGACTCGATCAGCGTGATGGCCTTGGCGAGTGCGCGGCGGTCGCCGGCCTGGAGGGGCGTTGCAAGACTCAAGCAGCCTCCCAGCGGTATTCGATGTCGAAGTCCTGCTCCTCGACAACCTTGAAGCCATGGCGGAGGTAGAAGTCGTTGGCGCGGCTTTCGCGCAGCGCCGCCAATGTGATGGGCAGGCCTTGTGCCTTGATCTGGTCGAGCACCCAGGCACCTATGCCCTGCCCTTGCCTGTCGGCGCGCAGATAGAGGTGATGCAGGCGCAACTCGCCGTCGCGCGGCTCGACGGTGAAGTAGCCCACGCGCTCGCCGTCGACGATGAGGTGCTGCATCCACTCAGGCCGGAACTGGCTCTTCAGCCGCGCCCGCGCGACGTCGGGATTGAAGCGGCCCAGCCGCTCCAGGCTCTCGCGCAGCGCCGCGATGCGCAGAGCCAGCATGTCTTCGAAGTCAGCCGCCCGCACCGTTTCGGTATGCAGAGTCAACACCGCACCTCCGTGGCCACGCTATTCAACTGACCGCTCCTCGGGGCGCTGGGCACCAAACAGCGCGTACTTGCATTCATCGACGGGGATCGAGATCGTCGCATTGAACATTTCAAACGCCTGATAGATCGAGGCCCCTGTATACCAACCCTCCTGCGAAGGCCCAAGGCTCCCTGATACCGTGAGGACCAACCGGTCCTCTTCCAGATTCATCCGTATCTGAAGACTGGTTACGCGCTGATGCCCCGAGGGCATCTCCTTCAGGTGCAACCCGCTCAAGAGAAAGATGTCGCCAAGACTTTCACCTTCGATGTTCACCAGGGCGGCGGTCTTGGCCCGCTCCTTCATGCGACCGAACATGCGGCTGAGCACGGCTGGTCCAACAACGGGCAAGTGAAGGTGGGGCCCTTGACCATGCGAATAGAGGGCAGTGCTAGGCGCAGGCTCCAGGCGAGGTATGTCCAGCCCGAGCGTGGGATCGACTCGGGCAGCCACCAGCCCTTCATACCCCTCTCGAGAACGCTTTTCATTTGTCAGCAGCCAGACGCTCCCGGGAAAGCGGCCGTATGTCATTGCAGGCTTGCCCGGATCTGCTCCAGCACGTCCTTGGCACTGGCCGGAATGGGCGTGCCGGGGCCGTAGATGCCCTTCACGCCCGCCGCGTACAGCATGTCGTAGTCCTGGGCCGGGATGACGCCGCCCACGAACACGATGATGTCGTCCGCGCCCTGCTTCTTCAGCTCCGCAATGATGGCCGGCACCAGCGTCTTGTGGCCGGCCGCCAGCGTCGAGATGCCCACCGCGTGCACGTCGTTCTCGATGGCCTGGCGGGCGCATTCCTCGGGGGTCTGGAACAGCGGGCCGATGTCGACGTCGAAGCCCAGGTCGGCAAAGGCGGTGGCCACGACCTTGGCGCCACGGTCGTGGCCGTCCTGGCCGAGCTTGGCGATCATCACGCGCGGGCGGCGGCCTTGTTCGTCACCGAAGGCGGCGATCTCGCCCTGCAGCTTGGCCCAGCCCTCGGCCGAGTCGTAGGCAGCCGCGTAGACGCCGCTGACCTTGTGCGTGTCGGCACGGTGGCGGCCGAAGACGGACTCCAGCGCGTCGGACACTTCGCCCACCGTCGCGCGCAGGCGCACGGCCTTGATGGACAGGTCCAGCAGGTTGCCTTCGCCAGTCTCCGCGGCCTGCGTCAGCGCGGCCAGCGCGGCCTGCACGGCGGCGGTGTCGCGCGTGGCCTTGATGCGGTTCAGGCGCTCTATCTGGCCGTCGCGCACCTTGACGTTGTCCACGTCCAGGATGTCGATGGGGTCTTCCTTGGCCAGCTTGTACTTGTTGACGCCGACGATGACGTCCTGGCCGGAGTCGATGCGCGCCTGCTTCTCGGCTGCACTCGCCTCGATCTTCAGCTTGGCCCAGCCTGAGTCCACCGACTTGATCATGCCGCCCTGGGCATTGACCTCTTCGATGATCTCCCAGGCCTTGTCGGCCATGTCCTGGGTGAGCTTTTCCATCATGTAGCTGCCGGCCCAGGGGTCGACGACGCTGGTGATGTGGGTCTCTTCCTGGATGATGAGCTGGGTGTTGCGCGCGATGCGGCTGCTGAACTCGGTGGGCAGGGCAATGGCCTCGTCCAGCGAGTTGGTGTGCAGGCTCTGCGTGCCGCCGAACACGGCAGCCATGGCTTCGATGGTGGTGCGCACCACGTTGTTGTACGGGTCCTGGGCGGTCAGGCTCCATCCCGAGGTCTGGCAG
>NZ_JBFULE010000776.1:0-2436 GCF_056400485.1 Roseateles sp. P5_B10 | reverse complement strand
AGGTGGGCCTTCTCGGGGTGCTGCCAGACCTCGCCCAGCTTGTCGGCAGCCAGCGGGCACTTGATCTCGATCAGGCCGTCGTCGTCGCGGAAGCCGTCAGCGCTGTAGCCGAATCGGCTGTCATCGGTCAGGATGAGGCTGACCTCTTCGACGAGGGCGCCGGTACGCGTCTCGTAGACCATGCGGGCTTGGGGCTCCAGCTCGCGGCCACGACGCATCGCGAAGGTCACGAATGTCTCGTCCAGCGGCTCGCGGGCGATGATCTCCATCGCGATGGTCCAGGCGTACTTGATGGCGGTTTCGCTGGGCCTCGTCGTGTCAACGCCAGACAGCGCCAACTCGACAGCCTCAGCGGTCGGCTGCTTCTGGTAGCCGGCCGCGAGCTTGGCCGAGTCCTCGGACTTGCCGGCCTTGATCGCGTTGACATAGGTCTGCTGCTGCTGCGTCAGGCCGCCGACAACGGAGATAGCGTCTGAGTAGCGACTGGCCGTGATGACGCCAGCGCGCGCGCGCAACCAGTCCTCGCCGCCCTGGGGGTAGTTCAGGACGATCATGCGTGGGCACCCTTCTTCAGGGCGGTGCGGTGCTTGACCACGCAGTCCTTGAATTCGGCGTAAAGGTCCTGGCGCTTGGCATCGGCCAGAGCCTTGGAACCTTCGGCCCACAGGTCCGCCGCTTCCTTGTCGGTGGCGGTCTTCTCAAGGCGGGCAAGCAGGCTGTCGCAGAGGGCGTTGCCGACCGCAGACACGTCGACCTCCGGTGCGCCGCCGCCAGTGCGACCGTCGTCATCAGCATCCGATTCGGACAGGCCCAGCGCCATCAGAAGCGTGATGCGCTCCAGGTAAATGACGCTGCTTTTGCGCGCCTGGATCGCATTCCGGCCGGGGCCTGTGTCTACCGGGCCGTCGAACTCGATTTCTTTTGTGTGGCCGGCGCTGTGGTGGATGCAGCAGGCGATCTTGATCCAGGTCTGCGTCGTCTCAACTGGGCGGAACGTGTGGCTCAAGCCGTGCTTCGCCATGGCCTCGACGCAAGCGTCGGTGATCGCGAACAGATCCGCGTGCTTCTTGCCCTTCAGCGGACCGTCCTTGATCGTGATGTTGCGAATGACCCGGATGGACTCCTTCTTGAATTCGGCCATTGCGGCGGCGAAGGCCTTGCTTCCTTGGTCGGCATCCCATTCGCGTTGCAGCGCCAGCACTTCGCGCATGTCGGCCAGGCTCATACCGCTGGCCTTCGCGGCCATCATGAGACCGGCCGGGCTGTTCATTGCGACGGCCCCCGTCTGCTGCACGACAGGCACGCTGCGCGCGGTGTCGGAGGTTTCCACTTCCAGGGTGAGGGCGCCGGCTTCGGCGGTCGTGGTTGCAGTCATGGCGGTCTCAGGGCAGAAGAGAGGGAAGGGCCGGCGCGAGGACCAGCAGCAGGGCGGCCGCGAATGCAAGGCCGGCAGTGATCAGGCTCAGGCTTGACTGGCCGATTTCGTCGAGATCGGGGCTGGGGCTCATCGCTGCGCCACCTGTTGCGCGGGGCGAAGGGCGGTGGCCACGACGTGCGCAGCCGAGACAGCGACCAGCAGCACCATCAGGCCGGCGCCGAGGGCGCGCCACGGGTAGGCTGGCGGTGTCTGGCGCGGCGGGTCGGCCAGGAACTCGGACACAGAAGCGGCCGCCTCGGTCGGGCAGTCGCAGTTGCCAGGCGTCCCGGTGTTGCAAGCGTTGCAGGTCATCGGCCACGCCACGCGAGCTTCGCGGGCGCGGCGCTCGACCTCAACGAGGGGTAGGGCTCTGTGCGCGCTCATGCCAGCGCTCCCATCGTCGAGTCCATCGCCGCGCACTGATCAACGGTCAACGCGACGGGCGCCTCAGCCTTGCCGGCCAGCAACGCCTCGAAGCCCGCGATTTCCTGCTCAAGGCGATAGATCTCGCGCGCTCCCTCAGCGGCGTGCAACTGGTACTTCACGCAAGCAGCGTTGCGGCCGACCCTCGACAAGGTCGTCGTGGCTTCGTATCCCAGCGCCTTGAAGACATCGGCCTGGCCAAGGTCTGCATTGCGACGCTCAACCGCCAGCGCCAGGTCGCGGCGGGCGTCTGAGAGACGCAGTTCCAGTACGGCGCAAGCTCCAGGCGAAAGGCTCGCGGCGGCTTGTTGGCTCTCTGTGTTCATCGCTTGCTCCCGTGGCCCTGTTTCTGAGCCAGTGAGAGCACTGTACCGCATAYGGTACGGATGCACAACCGAAAGCGGTACGATTAGGGAATGTACCTAGAAAATAGTGCTGCCTGACGGTGCCGTTAGTGGGGGCTAGACGCCTGGCCTAGTGCGCGCGGGGATGAACCTCCGGGCGGTTGCGTCAACGTCCGCGGCGGCGCCGTCGGCGAGGAAGATCAGCGCGTCAAGTTGGGCTACCGCTAGCCACGGCATGTCGTGGAATTGCGG
>NZ_JBFULE010000775.1:0-2441 GCF_056400485.1 Roseateles sp. P5_B10 | reverse complement strand
GACCGAGTTGCCGACCCCGCCTTCGCCGTCCGCCAGCAGACCGCGCCAGGCGGCGATGGCTTCGTCGCGCCGGCCCTGCAGCGCGGCGAGCTGGGCCTGCAGGCCCAGCAGCGGCCGTGGCCGGTGCGGCATGACGAGGTCAGGCAGGTCCGCACCGATGCGCACCAGGCACTCCAGGCCCTCGGCCAGCGCCTCAAGGTTGCCGATGGCGGCCGCCATGCGCGACATGGCAAAGGTCGCATGCCAGCCGCCCCATGCACCATAGCCCGGCACATGCTCGGCCAGGCGCAGCCGCATCAGGGCCAGGGCTTCGTCATGGCGGCCGGCGATCAGGTCGAACATCGCATGCAGGGCCTGGCCCTGGTTGCGCGCGATGACGATGCGACCCAACCAGGCCGCATCGGCTTCGGCATGAGCCAGCATCTGCCGGGATTCGGCCAGGCGGCCCTGCCAGAACAGGTTCCAGGCCTGGGACGTGTGCGCGTTGACGCCGAAGGGCAGCGACCGGTTGCCCAGCACCTGCATCGCGCCACGGTACCAGCGGTCGGCCACCGGCGACATGCCGACGCAGCTGATCTGGCGCGGCGACGGCGAGCAGATGTACCAGCTCTCCAGCGTGGTCGTGTTCAGCAGCTCGGTGACAAGGGCGTCGAACAGCGGCGCAACGGCATCGAAGCGGCAGCTTTCCATCGCATGCCAGGTGCGGCCCAGCAGCGTCACGCGGCGCAGCTCGCCGCTCAGCGCAAACGGGTCGAGGTCGCGCAGCAGGGCTTCAGCCTCCTGGAGGCGGCCCTGCGCGATCAGCAGGATGCTGCGATGGCCGCGCGCAGCGAGCAGACCGGCCTCGTCGCCGCGCGCGTCGAACAGCGCCTCGGCGCGGCTCTGATGCCATTCGGCCTGCTGGGCCTCCCACAGCACCCACAGCGCCAGCGCCTTGACGCGATGCAGTTCGGGGCTGGACTCGGCAAAGGCAGGGTCGAAGCGCCGGGTCAGGTCCAGCAGGCCCTGGGCGCCGAGCTGGTTCATCAGCAAGGCGCCGTCTGCCAGCAGCAGCTCGGCAGCGCGCTCGGGGCGGCCGGCGGCCAGCAACAGGCTCTGGCGGCGCACCGCGTCCGTCTCCAGCATCGCGGCGCGCTCCAGTTGCTGGCGGTAGACCTCGGGCTGCTCCTGGCGCAGGCGCTGTTGCAGCATGTCGCGCAAGAGCTGGTGCAGGCGCAGCGTGTGGGGCGCCAGGTCGACGACAGTCACGAAGAGCGAGAGGCGCTCCATATCGGCCAGCCAGCCGGCGGCGTGGGCGTCCTCTCCCAGCGCCTGGCAGCGCGCGGCGTCCAGTTCGTGCAGCACGCTGGTGCGCAGCAGGAAGCCGCGCAGGCCGGGTTCCAGCCGGTCCAGTACCTCGGCGGCCAGGTAGTCGAAGGTGGCGCGGTCGATGGCCGCGGGCAGGCGCTGGCCTGCGCCCAGAGCCAGGCGCAACCCGGCGGGCCAGCCCTGGCAGCGCTCGTAGAGCCCCGCCGCGGCGGTTTCGTCCAGGCCCGCGGCCTGGGCCAGTTGCTCGACCTCGCCGCGCGCCAGCGCCAGCTCGACGGGGCCGATGTCAGCCAGCTCGCCGGCGGCCCGCAGCCGCGCCAGGCGCAGCGCGGGATCGTGGCGGGCGGCCAGTACCAGGCGCCAGCGCTCGCCCATGCGGGCCAGCCAGCGGTCCAGGAACTGCAAGGAGGCGGGGTCGACGAGGTGGTGGGCATCGTCCAGCACGATCAGGCCATGCTCGACCTCGCAGGCCTCCAGCGCGTTCAGCATCGCGTCGGCCACGGTGACGATCTCGGTGCCGCCGCGCAGGGCCGCGTCGCGCAGGCCCTCGGGCGCCGTGCGCCAGGGTGGGTCGTAGGGCTCGAAGGCGGCGAACAGGCAGTCCAGCAGGCGGCCGAGGTCGTCGCCTTCGTCCAGGGCCACCCAGGCAATGGCCGTGTCGGCACCGGCATCGGCCAGGGCCTGGGTCAGCAACGACGTCTTGCCATAGCCGGCAGGCGCGCAGATCAACAGCACGCGGTGAGCATCCAGCGCGCGCTGCACGTCGGCCAGCAGGGCCGGGCGTGGCAGCAGCAGGCCGGCACGCGGGCGCGGCGCACGGGTCTTGGTGTGGGCGAGAGCCATGGGCGCGGATGCTAGTTCACAGACCCCGGGCTTGAGGGGGTGAGATGGCTTCATTGGCTAACGATTGCCTAACGGTCGCTCTCCAGACTGGCGCACAACCTGATCGGAGACCCCACCATGAAGCTTGCCCGTCTGCTGCTGCCCCTGACCCTTGCCGCCAGCCTTGGCGCCCATGCCCAGCAGGGTGTGAGCCTGGCAACCGGATTCACCGACTTCACCAGTTGGTCGCTGTATGGCAGCGCGACGGCGTCCAACATGACGCCGGGCAACGGCTTCACCTACAGCGACCT
>NZ_JBFULE010000774.1:0-2441 GCF_056400485.1 Roseateles sp. P5_B10 | reverse complement strand
GAAGGAAATTCAGGAAGGCGCCAAAGCCTGTTTCGCCCGGTTCGACTTGCAGCGTCGTCGGGGCACTCAGCGCGCACAGGTACTCGCAGATCGCGGCGGACTCGGTCATGCGGACATCGCCGTCAACCATCARGGGCACGGTTCCCAGGGGGTTCTCGTCGAGATACCAGCGCGCCGACACGCGCGGCGGAAACGGCAGCAACAGGAGCTTGTAGGGCAGCTCAAGCTCCTCCAGCATCCACAAGGGCCGGAAGGAGCGTGCGCTCATGCAGTGATAGAGGGTAACCATGAAGTTGCTCCATCGGCGGCCGCAAGCGGCACGCCGGTCAAATCAATGTGCGGGCATGGCGCGCAGCTTCTCGCGCGCCCACGCATCGGCAACACGGTTGGGCGCAGCGCCAGCGGCACGGTCAAGCAGTTCCGCGACCCGTGAACCGCTGCTCATCATTGCGCGTACACCCGGTCTTTGCCCAACATCACCTGCTGATGCCCGCATCCGGCAGGGATCATCGGGAAGCAGTTCTCCTGGGCCACGACTGCCACATCCAGAAAATACGGTTGGTCGGACGCCAGGCATTCGGCCAGCGCTGCGTCCAGTTCGCTGCGCTGGGTGACACGGCGGGCCCGCCAGCCAAAGCCACGGGCCACGGCCACAAAGTCGGGCAGTGCCGCGGTGTAGCTGTGGCTGTAGCGCCCCCCGTGGATCAGTTCCTGCCACTGGCGCACCATGCCCATGTAGCCGTTGTTGGACAACACCACCTTCACCGGCGTGCGATGCTGCACGGCGGTGGACAGCTCCTGGATGTTCATGAGGATCGATGCATCGCCGCTGACGCAGACCACAGTCTTGTCCGGGTGGGCGACCTGCGCGCCGATGGCCGCCGGCAGGCCGTAGCCCATCGTGCCGGCGCCGCCTGAGGTCAGCCAGCGCATGGGCTTCTCGAAGCTCAGGTGCTGGGCGGCCCACATCTGGTGCTGACCGACGTCGGTGGAGACGATGGCGTCCAACTTGCTGAGTGCTGCCTGCAAGCGCGTCATCAGCGCCTGCGGTGCAATCGCACCTGTCCCATCGTCGTAGGCCAAGGATCGCTCGGCCCGCCAGCACTTGATGCGAGTCCACCATGGCGCCAGCCGATCCCGCGGAACAGGCAGGTCTGCAAAATGTGTCAACAACTGGGTGAGAGCAGACTCGCAGTCCCCGACGATGGGGATGTGGGCCTTGACCGTCTTGTTGATCGAGGTCGGGTCGATGTCGATGTGAACAACACGCGCTTGCGGACAGAACTGGTCGAGCCGGCCGGTGACGCGGTCATCGAAACGTGCGCCGACGCAGACGATCAGATCGGCATGGTGCATCGCCAGATTGGCTTCGAGCGTGCCGTGCATGCCCAGCATGCCCAACCACTGCGGGTCGGACGCCGGGTAGGCGCCGAGCCCCATCAATGTGAGCGTGCAGGGCGCGCCGGCAGCGCGCACCAGCTGGCGAAAGGCTTGACAGGCCTCGACGCCCGAGTTGATCAAGCCCCCGCCACCGTAGAACACGGGTCTTTGGGCTTGGCGGATCGCGTGTGCCGCAGCCTCAATCTGGGCAAGAGTGGAGCGCTTGAACGGCATCGGCACCGTCGGCGTTGGCGTTGGCGGCGCCAGCCGTTTCGTGACCTTTCGCTGCTGGAGGTCTTTGGGGAAATCCACCAGCACCGGACCGGGCCGTCCGCTCCGCGCGACGGCCACGGCCTTATGCACCACGGCTTCGATGTCGTCAGCACGGCGAAGTTGCACGTTCCACTTGGTCACCGAGCGCGAGATGCCGAGTGCGTCGCACTCCTGGAACGCGTCAGTCCCGATGGACGACGTGGCCACCTGGCCGCTGATGCACAGCACCGGCACCGAGTCGCACAGCGCGTCGAGCAGCCCGGTGGTGGTGTTGCTCATGCCAGGACCCGAGGTCACAAACACCACGCCCAATCTGCCGGTCGAGCGCGCATAGCCCTGGGCCGCATGCACTGCGGCCTGCTCGTGGCGCACCAGCACATGGCGCAGGCGAGGCTCGCTGTGCAGAGCGTCGTAGAGCGGCAGCACCGCTCCACCCGGATAGCCGAACACCGTGTCGATGCCAAGCGCAAGCAGGGTGTCGATCAKCAGCGCGGCGCCGGTGACCTCGAGCACCTCGTCGGCCGCGCTTGCAGGCGGCCCAAAGGCCCGGGTGGCGGGAACTTCGACGTCGATCATGGGGAGGCTGTTCATGCTGCTACTGTTCCCGAACTTTCGCAAAAAGTGCTTCTGTTTTTTCCGAAAAAAATACCAACCAAAGCAAATCTTGCCGACATATCACAACGAGCGGAAAATATTTCTGAAGCACTAGAAACACGACGGACCATCAGTCCAAGATCATCGCCATGCCCAAACCCAAAGCACCTGAACTCGACCGCGTGGACTTCGCC
>NZ_JBFULE010000773.1:0-2445 GCF_056400485.1 Roseateles sp. P5_B10 | reverse complement strand
GTCTTCGGCCTGTTCCCGCGCCTGAAGGAGCGCGCCAAGCAGCTGGCCGGCACGATGTCCGGCGGCGAGCAGCAGATGCTGGCCATGGGCCGCGCGCTGATGGCCCGCCCCAAGGTGCTGCTGCTGGACGAGCCGTCCATGGGCCTTTCGCCCATCATGGTGGACAAGATCTTCGAGGTCGTGAACGACATCCACCAGCAGGGCGTCACCATCCTGCTCGTCGAGCAGAATGCCAGCCGCGCGCTGCAACTGGCCAACCGCGGCTATGTGATGGAGTCGGGCGAGGTGACGATGGAGGGCGAGGGCCAAGCGTTGCTGAACGATCCGAAGGTGCGCGCCGCCTACCTGGGCGAATAAGCGGTTCCGAACCGCTCTAGAAAAAACGCCCGGCACTTCCGGGCTTTTTTTTAGTCGAGGAATCTGGCCGCATGCTCAGGCTGCGGGCGGATGCAGACGGCCGAGCGCCCGAACAGCCGGTAGCGGTTCCTGGCGACCAGGCGGTACAACGGATCTCGGACGATGGACGGGATCAGCCATGCGATCCAGGCCAGGCGCCAGGGCCAGCCCAGCGCATGCAGCACGCGAAATATGGCTGCCGTGTGCTGCCACGCGCGAGGGCCATCGACGAGCAGCAATGTCTGCAGGCCTTCGGGCACCAGCCCCTCTGCGGCCAGCAGACTCCGCCCCGCGGCGCCCTGGATGGAAGCAAAGCGCAAGCGGGTCTTGCTGTCATGCCGCAGGATGAACTGCACCCAGCCATTGCAGAGCAGGCACTGGGCATCGAACACGATGATCATGAAGTGGCCTGCGCCGGACCGAGTTCGAGATGGCCGTCATAGGCCGCGACGGTGCCCAGCAGCGGCAGGCCGGCGGCGACGCGGAAGTGCAGCTGATCGTCCTTGCCGGTTTCTTCGGCCACCACCTGCGGCATCAGCCATCGCGGGCACGGTAGGCCCATGAAACGCAAGCCTTCAAGCTCCATCCTCAGTCGGCCATCGGCAACGCTCAAGCCAAAAGTCAGCCGGGCAGCCCCGAGCTTCTCCTGGATCTTGCCGGCTACCAGCCGCATTCGTGATGTCATGGTCCGCGTCGGGAAGTGGCGCGTCCAACGTWCGGCCTCCGCGCTGGCGTCGAGCTCGAAGCTGAGCGGGCCGCTGCTGGCACGGCGTGGCGTCCCAAGGCAGAAGGCCAGCAGCCGGGCCGGCAGCGAACTCGGCGCCTGTGTCTGCACCCAGCCGTTCAAGACGGTGTGCCCCGCGAGCCGATGGAAGCGCTGCACCGCCATTGGCAGTTGTGAATAGCTGGCGCCCAGCACGCGTTCGTAGAGGCTCAGGGCGCCGATGCTGGGCGATTCGTTCATGTCGATGTGCAGGCCTTCGGATTCTCGTGCGAAGTCCTGCAGCGACAGCAGGCCCACACAGGGCTGGGCGCCTGCGAGCGATGCGTCGCCATGCTGCAGTTTGCGGATCAGCGCCGCAGCGGCCAGCGTGGGGACGAAGGGGCCATCGCCGTGAGTAGCAACCAAATGCCAGGTGCGACTGCGCCTGATGCCTTCAGCAGTTTCCCCGCTGACACAGACATGCATGGCGCCCGCGTTCGACCCCAGGCCGCTGAACCGGTCGCCGAGCCACTTCAGGGCCACCGCATGAGCCGACCAGTCCTTGACGATGCCGACCCGGGCCAGCAGCGCCAGGGCGTTCATGCCTCGGTGCAGGAGCGGTAATTCGAGGCCGGCGCCGAAGCTGATCGTCGGGCAGCCGGCATGGCGCTTGGGCAGCAGCGCGAGGTCAGGCACGTCACAAGGCGACAGCAGCCGGTTCCCGACCGGCACGGGATAAAGGTGACGCCGGCTCCCACTCCAGCCAAAGCTGGGACGGTGGTCCACGGCCGGCAGGGCCTTGCCGCAGTAGCTCAGGATGGCGCGCACCGTGGCCAGGCCTCGTTCGGTACGGTTGCCCGGGCTGATGCCGATGTCGATGTGGTCGACGCGGGTGAGTCCCTGCGCCAGATGGCGAGCTGCTGCATCGGACAGGGCAGGCACGGAACTCGCGCCGCTGATGATGCTCAGGCCACGGTCCAGCGCGGCCTGGTTCAGGCTGCTGATGCCGACCACGAAATCCCGGCCGTCAGCCAGATCGATGTAGTGCGCGCCAGCGGCCATGCAGGCTTGAGCGACGTGATACCGCTGGCCCTGGAACGGGCCCGAGGTGTGCACGGTGATGTCAGGCGCCAGCGCTTTGAGGTCGTCGGCGAAAGCCGGTGCATCCGCGTCGAGCGTGGCGCAGCTCAGTTGCGCGCGCGCCGCCCCGCGCAGCGCATCCACCAGGGCCAGGCCTTGTGCGGCGGACCGACCCGCCACGATGAGGTGCAGGCCGGGGCTGCGGGCCAGCCGTTCAACGAGACGGCGCCCGAAGAAGCCGTAGCCGCCGATGACCAGAACGCGGT
>NZ_JBFULE010000772.1:0-2447 GCF_056400485.1 Roseateles sp. P5_B10 | reverse complement strand
ATGCGACGCGGAACCACTTGGCCAGCCAGAAGCCCCGCAGCGTCAGGTCGTTGAAGACGAAGGAYTGCGGCGACACCACGCAAGGCTCGCCGCTCATCAGCCCGTAATTGACGACGGTGCCGCCCTCGGCGACGCAACTCGCCAGCCGGTTGGTCGCCTTGCCGCCGACGGCGTCGATGCCCAGGCGGATAGGCGCGCCCGACACGGCCTCCTTGACGCGCTTGGCCAGGTCGTCGCCATCCACCAGCACCACATCGCCGCCGTCCGCCTTCACGACCGCTGCCGCGCCCTCGCGCCGCACGATGTTGACGGTGCGCAGGCCGCGCAGCTTGGCGAGCTGCGTGAGGTAGCCGCCCACACCCGAGTTGGCGACGTTCTGGATGACCCAGTCGCCGGGCTGCAGCGTGACGAACTCCGACAGCATCAGCGAAGCCGTGGCCGGGTTGACGGTCAGCATGGACAACTGCTGCGCATCGGCGCCAGCGGGCAGGGGCACCAGGCGCTTGGCGTCGGTGACGAGATGGCTGGCCCAGGTGCCGCTGCCGGCGGGCAGCAGAACCGTCTGGCCCGCACTCAGATGAGTCACACCCTCGCCGACGGCCACAACGCGGCCCACGCCCTCGCTGCCGCCCACTGCCGGCAGCGGCGGCAGGATGCCGTAGCCACCGGTCAGCATCAGCACGTCCGACGGGTTGATGGGTGCGGCCAGCACAGCGACGAGGGCCTGGCCCGCGCCGGGTGCGGGCGGCTCGAAGGGCAGGGCCCCGATGACGTCCTGCGGCACCGGCCCGCGTTGTTCGTATTGCGCCTTGATGCCCTGGATCGTCATGCCGGTCTCCTGCTATTGGATGGAACGGTCGATTCTCAGCCCGCCCGGGGCGTCGTGGCATCGCCGACGCGACAGGGGCTTCAACCTGTCCAGTCCCTGTCAATGCCGGGCCAGGTGGCGCCCGGCTGCGCCAGCAGTTGCAGAGGCGATCCAGTGACCGGGTGAACCAGAGTCAGCTCGCGCGCATGCAGCCACAGCCGCTGTGTGCCCAGGAATGCTGCGACAGCTCGATTGAGCGGCCCCTTGCCATGCGTCGCATCGCCGAGGATGGGATGGGCGATGTGCTTCAGATGGCGGCGGATCTGATGGCGGCGGCCTTGCAACGGTTCGGCTTCGAGCAGGGCGACGCGGGTGGTGGGGAAGCGCGGGTCGGTGGCCAGTGCCCACTCGATGCGCTCCAGCACGCGCCAGCGGGTCTGCGCCGCCAGCATCGTCTGCCCCGCCGACGGCTGCTCAGGGTCGCGCGCCAGCGGGTGATCGACCAGGCCTTCGTCAGCACCGGGCCAGCCGCGCACAAGAGCGAGATAGCGCTTGTCCATCAGCCCCTGCTCGAACATCGCGCCGAGCAGCGAAGCAACCTCTGTTGACAGCGCAAACAGCAGCACGCCCGAGGTGCCGCGGTCCAGCCGGTGCACGGGCCAGACGGTGCGGCCGAGCTGGTCGCGCAGCAGCTGCAGCGCGGCCTCATCCTCGTGGGCCGCGAGCTGGGTGCGGTGCACCAGCAGGCCGGCCGGCTTGTCGATGGCGACCAGGTGCTCGTCCTGATAAAGCAGGGTCAGAGTCAATTTTTGATAAAGCAGGGTCAGAGTCAATTTTTCAAGTCGCCATCGACGTAGAACCACTCACCGTTCTCGCGCACGAAGCGGCTGACTTCATGCAGCCGATGCGCCCGGCCGCCGAGCTTGCTGCGTGCGACGAACTCGACGCTGCCGTGGTCGGCGTCCGGCATCGCGGTGCGCTTCACGTCCAGGCCCAGCCATTTCAGCCCCGGCTCGGGCGCCTCCAGATCGGCAGGCCGCGTGCTCGCATGCCAGCTCGCCAGCAGATAGTCGCGCAGGTCCAGCACGAAGGCCGAGTAGCGCGAGCGCATCAGCGCCTCGGGCGTGGCTGCGGTCAGGCCCTGGCCAGCCGCAAAGGCCTCGTGCAGGGCGCCGCAGCAGTCGGCATAGGCGGCACGGCGACCGCAGGGGCAGGGCATGGAGGTGTCCATGCCGGCACTCTAGCGGGGGTATCAGCGGCCGAGCGGCCGTCGGGAAAAGACTCGATGAGCCTTGGCAAAGGCAGGGGCCGGCCGAGCAGATAGCCCTGGCCAAAGGCGCAGCCGCATTGGCCCAGGACTTCGAGCTGGTCTGCGTTCTCGATGCCCTCGGCAATGACCTCAAGCTGCAGGTGCCGGCCGAGGTCGACGATGGTCTGGGCAATGGCGCGGTCACGCTCGCCCGTGGCCAGGTCGCGCACGAAGCTGCGGTCGATCTTCAGCGAGCTGATGGGCAGGCTTTTCAGCATGGCCAGCGACGAATGGCCCATGCCGAAGTCATCCAGCGAGATCTCGAAGCCGATCTCGCGCAGCTGGTGCATGACGCGCCTGACCTGCTCGGGCTGGCGCATCAGCATGCCC
>NZ_JBFULE010000771.1:0-2450 GCF_056400485.1 Roseateles sp. P5_B10 | reverse complement strand
CAGCATCGCCGCGCTGACCGTCGGCGGCGAGGACGACGACGGCAAGACTGCACGCGGCGCCAGCACGGCGGCCCCCGGAGTGAGCATGGCCTCGCCGCTGGCCCGGCTGACCTCGCACAGCCGCTGAGTGCACGGCTTGAAGTACTCAAGCCCTGACCCCACATGACTTTTGCCAAGCGGCGCTTCACTCACGACGATGTGTGRAGTGGGGCCGCCAGGCTCCGTTCAACTGCTACGCTAGCCGACCCATCACGCCAATGCCGGCCGGAAGGGGCGAATAAGACCCCATCGTCCTGGGAGGGACATGAAAGCTTCTTTTCTGAAACGCTGGCGCGTGCGCCTGATCGTCATCGCCGTGCTCGCTGCCGCTGGCGCCGCCTGGTGGTTCACTCGCACACCGCCCCCGCCTCCCCCTCCGCCCAGCGGCGTCGTCGCCCTGGCTGACGTGACCCAGACCGTGCAGGCCGCCGGCGTGCTTCAGGCCAAGACCCGCGTCGACGTCGGCGCCCAGGTCAGYGGCCAGGTCCAGACCATCCACATCGAGCTGGGCCAGCAAGTCAAGAAGGGCGACCTGCTCGTCAGCCTCGACCCCGAGCTGGCGCGCAGCGACGTGGCGCAAGCCGAAGCCGCCGTGGCCCAGGCCAGCGCGTCTATCGACAGCCGCCGCGTCGACGCCGAAGCCGCCCGCCGCGAACTCAAGCGCCAGCAGCGCCTGCTGGCTGGCCAGGCCACCTCGGGCAACGAAGCCGAGAAGGCCGAGATCGACATCGCCAAGATCGAAGCCGATCTGCGTGGCCAGGCCGCCAACCTCACGCGCCTGCAGGCCGAGCTGGACAAGAAGAAGGTCAGCCTCTCCTACACGCGCATCACCGCGCCCATGAATGGCACCGTCGTCAACCTGCCCGTGCAGGTGGGCCAGACGCTGATCTCGGTGCAGATCACGCCCGTCATCCTGACGCTGGCCGATCTGGACACCATCACCGTGCGCACCAAGGTGCCCGAGRCCGACATCCAGGCCATCAAGGTCGGCCAGACGGCGCGCTTCACCACGCTGTCGGGCGAAGGCAAGCGCTACGAGGGCAAGGTGCGCGTCATCCAGCCCGTGCCGGAGCGCGCGGGCAATGCGGTGTTCTACAACGTGCTGTTCGAGGTGGACAACCGCGAGCGGGCGCTGTTCAGCGACATGACGGTGCAGGTCGACATCGAGACGGGCTCGGCCAGGCAGGTGCTGGCCATGCCCATCGTCGCGCTGGGTGAACGCGGCAAGGACGGGCGCTTCACGGTGCAGGTGCTGGACGCGGCCAACAAGCAGACGCCGCGGCAGGTCAAGGTGGGCTTGCAGGACGGCGCCAAGGTGCAGGTGCTGGATGGCCTGAAGGCCGGCGAGAAGGTGCTGCTGGCGCCGCCGAGTGCGGCGGATGCGGCGGCGTCGGGTGCCAGCGCGGCAAGCAGCTGACATGGGCTTGGTAGCTTTCGACGCGGGCTGGTTGACGCCTACGCCCAGCCGGGAGTTCGTCCCGGCGGCCGACTCACTTTCTTGTGCGAACAAGAAAGTAAGCAAAGAAATCGCCCCTGTTCCGTCGCCCCTTCGCTTCGCTGCGGGGTCCCCTGCGATGCTCGAACTCCGAGGCCCGCGCAGAACTCCCTTCGCTACGCTGCGGTCAAACAGCTGCGCGGAGTCAGTTGACGAAGCGTGCTTCGCACGCGCCTCGGAGTTCTGCGCTTCTCGGCTCCTCCAAAGGGGAGCCCCGGAACAGCCGAACAGCCAACAGCCAARCYCGAAAGCCGGCTGGCCCCGGCTGCTCAATCACCCCCCTTTTAGCGCCGCCGAGGAGCACAGGGCCTTGAGGCCGTGCGCGAAGCGCACTTCGTCAACTGACTCCGTGCGGCTGTCTGACCGGAGCGTAGCGGAGGGAGTTCCGCACGGGGCCTCAAGGTCTGAGCACCGCAGGGAACCCCGCAGCGCAGCGAAGGGGCGGCGCGGTCAGGGGCGACTTTTTGCCTTCTTTTTGGTCGCTCAAAAAGAAGGTCGCCCGCCGGGGCGACGTCCCGGCATGGGCCTAGCCAAGAACACACCGCAGCCGGAGGCCTCCAAATGCCTCTGATCGAACTCAACAACGTCGCCCGCCACTACCAACTCGGCGAGATCGACGTCCCCGCGCTGGACGGCGTCAGCCTCAACATCGAGGCCGGCGAATTCGTTGCCATCATGGGTCAGTCCGGCTCCGGCAAGAGCACGCTGATGAACGTGCTCGGTTGCCTGGACAACCCCACCAGCGGCAGCTTCGTCATCGACGGCAAGGACGCCAGCACCCTCGGCCCTGACGAGCTCGCCGCCCTGCGCCGCGAACGCTTCGGGTTCATTTTCCAGCGCTACCACCTGCTGCCCCACCTGGACGCGCGCGCCAACGCCGCCCTGCCCGCCGTCTATGCGGGCGTCGGCACCGGCG
>NZ_JBFULE010000770.1:0-2452 GCF_056400485.1 Roseateles sp. P5_B10 | reverse complement strand
GCTGCGCTCTGGTCAGCTCTTCATTGATTCGGGCAGCTTCTGTCACCTGCTTGGTGATGCGGTCCTTCGCGTCCACCAGATAGGTCACAGTCAATATCAGCGTGTAGGCGATGGTGAACGTCAATAGCTGGTAGACAAGCGACGTGCTCCACGTTTCCCCGAACGTCGGCCAGCGCTTGTTGCCCCACGGATTGAAGATCGTCTGGAGCCACGCATACCAGCATTCAGTGATCGTGCTGATGATGGCGAACGTTGCCAGATGCAGCGTGACGGTGCCTACGCTGGCTCTGCGAATGAGCGGGTAGCGCAAGGCCAGCTGGACGACGAGTGGCGTCGCCAACGCCCATGGCAACCACAGGGCCAGTTCGATCAAGAACAACGGCGCCCAGGGATGCGTTCTGCCTTCCAGGCGCATGATCGCCACGGTTTGACACGCGTCGAACAGCGCGCCGGCCGTCCAGGCTGCGGCGATCCAGCGCCAACGGCTCGAGGCTGCATACCGTCCCAAGGAGAGCATGCCGGCGACGATACCTTAGGCGCAATTAGCCTCCACGCGTTCTGCAGCGAACGGCGGCCGGCATGCAGGGAGCGGTCTGGCCTCGTCCCTGCGGACTGCCTAGACTGACTCAAGTCGCTGCGCACGGGCCCGGGCCCTCGAGAGGCACGCGGGGAGATCTCACACAACCAAACGGAGATGGCAATATGAAACGATCGATGGCTTTGATTCTTTCATTCTGGTCGCTCACGGTCGCTGCCCTGGCTGACACACCGGTTCCTCCTTCGACGCAGGCGGCCGTCGAGGAAATCAGGCAGCTAGGGAAAGAGATGGGGGATGCGATGGTGGCACTCGACATCGACAAGATTGACCAAATTTTTGGTGATGACTGGGTGTCGGTCGGATCATCGGGCGGCGTATCAACCAAGCGAATGCTCCTGAACGACGTCAAGACGGGYAAGAAGAGGCTTACGTGGTTCGAGCTGCGGCCGATCGATGTACAGGTCTTCGGTGAAGTCGCCATTGCTCAGGGCAACGTGGCCGAGAAGAGATTCGTCGACGGTCGGGAGATCTATATGGAACTCGTCTATGCGGACATCCTGAAAAAGCGCGACGGCCGCTGGGTGGTCGTGCAAAGCATGGGTGCCAAGGTTCGGTAAGTGCGGGGATGTCGTTGCGAATGCGGATGAAGACCTGCTTCGCGCACGCCCATCAGCCTTGAGGCGCGCAACGACTCGCGCGGGCTCGAACCAGGCGTGTCCTCCAGCGGATCACAGTGCCATTACCGAGGCCCGCACGCGATGTCGGTGAGGACGACGAGGCGCGGCTTCGCGGGAGGCGCTTCGGGCGCGGCCGAAGTGCCTCCCGACGGCATGAGTGCGCCGAGCAGCGGGGTGAATGCGAGTCTGAGCATGGATGGCGTCGTCATGGGTCAGCGACCCGAAGTCGCTGGGCCCGTCCTGCGTTTCAATGCGCCGGCTTGGCGATGCTCGGCGTCATGGGCAACGGCGATCATGGTCTGCCCGTCGTCAGCGCATGTGCCTGCCGTCAGCGCAGCGGCATGATGCGCACCATGATCACGCCGTGAGGCGCGACCTTGCCGCCATAGCTGCCGCTGACGTTCTTCGTGACCTTCTTGCTCCACAGGTCCTTCACGTCGGCCTTCTGGTCGATGGGCAACTGGAGCAGGTCCCAAACCACCTTCATGTTGGCCGGCGTCTTGCCGCGGTTGAACAGCACCACCGCGTGCTCACCGCCAGACAGCGGACGCACCGAGACCTCAAGATCGCCTTCCTTCAGTGTGCGGTGGCCTTGCTTGCCCAGTGGATCCTGGTCGGCGGCGATGACATCCTTGTTGGTGAGGATGCGCAGCGTCTCGGCGTCCATCTTCGACAGGTCGTTGCCGGCGATCAGCGGCGCGGCCAGCCGCATGTCAAGGAGCCGGCGTCGGAGTAGAGGCCGAACGGGAAGAATTCCACCGGCACGATGTCAAAGAATGCTCCACCACTGCACGACCCCGCCGGTGCACTGCCACTGCCGTACTTCCGCGCCGGGGGTCTTCCCGCCGTTGAAGTCATCCAGGCAGAGGTTGCTGTTGCGGTTGACGATGTTGAGCTGGCCGCCGTCCGCGTTGACGAGGCGCCATTGCTGGACGGCCTGGCCGTTGCAGGTGGATTGCTGGATGGCGGAGCCGGGGGCGGTCTTCCCGTCGGTATCGTCGAGGCACAGGCCGCTGTTGACGTTGACGATCGTGACGTAGCCGTCGGCCGCAGGCACGATATTCCATTGCTGCGCCGCCGACCCGTTGCACGTCCACTGCACGACGGGCGAGCCGGCCGCGGTGGCCGAGTTGTAGTCGTCGAGACAGAGACCGTTGTACTCATTCTTGATCGCACGGCCCGCCAGCGTCGTGGAAATGTCGGCCGCGTATTTCGCCGCGACCAGATTGGCCTGGAC
>NZ_JBFULE010000769.1:0-2457 GCF_056400485.1 Roseateles sp. P5_B10 | reverse complement strand
CGGTGGCGCCGGCCTGAATTACGTCAGCTACGGCCTGATCGCCCGCGAGGTGGAGCGTGTCGACTCGGGCTACCGCTCGATGATGAGCGTGCAGTCGTCGCTCGTCATGGTGCCTATCAACGAGTTCGGCAACGAGGCGGCCAAGCAGAAATACCTGCCCAAGCTGGCCAGCGGCGAGTGGATCGGCTGCTTCGGCCTGACCGAGCCCAACCACGGCTCCGACCCCGGCTCCATGATCACGCGCGCCCGCAAGGTCGACGGCGGCTACGAGCTGACCGGCAGCAAGATGTGGATCACCAACAGCCCCATCGCCGACGTGTTCGTCGTCTGGGCCAAGGAAGACACGGGCAACGGCGGCGGCCAGATCCGCGGCTTCGTGCTGGAAAAGGGCGCCAAGGGCCTGAGCGCCCCGGCCATCCACGGCAAGGTGGGCCTGCGCGCTTCCATCACGGGCGAGATCGTCATGGACAGCGTGTTCTGCCCCGAGGAGAACGCCTTCCCCGAGGTTCGAGGCCTCAAGGGCCCGTTCACCTGCTTGAACTCAGCTCGCTACGGCATCGCCTGGGGTGCGCTCGGCGCGGCCGAGGACTGCTGGCATACCGCCCGCCAGTACACGATGGACCGCAAGCAGTTCGGCAAGCCGCTGGCCGCCAACCAACTGGTGCAGAAGAAGCTGGCCGACATGCAGACCGAGATCACGCTGGGCCTGCAAGGCTGCCTGCGCCTGGGCCGCATGAAGGACGAAGGCACGGCGGCGGTGGAGATCACGTCGATCATGAAGCGCAACAGCTGCGGCAAGAGCCTGGACATCGCCCGCATGGCGCGCGACATGCTCGGTGGCAACGGCATCTCCGACGAGTTCGGCATCGCGCGCCACCTCGTCAACCTGGAGGTCGTGAACACCTATGAGGGCACGCATGACATCCATGCGTTGATCCTGGGGCGGGCGATCACGGGGATTGCGGCGTTCTGAGAATTGGAAGGCTGAGGCGTCCCCGGCAGGCTGGACGACCGGCGCCAGCGCTGGCCTCACCTATCATTCTGGGCACCGCAGTTGAGGGGCCGTCAGCCGTGTTGGCTCACCGCCATATTCACCCGTCGAAAGACAACGCTGCCAGTACGCTGGYCGCGTAGCTCCTTCCTTTCGGGCAGAACTGCGCACCTCGCCATCGCAGCCCTTCGGACGAGCCCGCCGCGGTTTCCAGGATGAACGAACACAAGACAGGTTGGGGAGGAGCGCCGTGTTGACAGAGTGGCTGGACGCCGAGGGTCGTTTTTTTCATCCCGAGCCGCAAGTGCGGGTCGTGCCTCTGCCGCATGGCAGCCACTGCGTGGTGGTGGACAACGTCCTGGCCAATCCGGAGGGCGTGCGCCAATGGGCGGCCTCGCAAGCTTTCCGGCCGCCGACGCACTTTCCTTATCCGGGCTTGGTGCTCGACGCGCCAAAGGTGCTGGGCGAGCGGATGGCCGATTTCTTCGCGGAGCATGCGCGCGCGCCGCTCGGTGGTCGTCGCACGCTGCATCAGGAGGCGCGGCTGTCATTGCTGAACACGCCTCCCGAGGCGCTTGATCACCGGCTTTGGCTGTGCCACCGCGACGTTGTGCTCGTCGACCGAAGTTTGTTGTGCGCAGCCAGTGTGCTGTATTTGTTTCATGACCCCACGCTGGGGGGGACCAGCTTCTATCGCCCACTGCGAGACCCGCAAGAGATCGACCGCATGCTGGAGGACAGTTTCAAGCTGGACGGCCCGACTTTCAGTGCGCGCTACGGGTTAGAGCCGGGCTACATGAAAGGCGACAACGCGCATTTCGCGCGTGTGGCCAAAGTCCTCGCGGTCTGGAACCGCGCCATCTTCTACGACGGCTCCCTTTTTCATTCGCCTGACGTGGATCAGCCCACGCTGCTGAGCTCCGACGCGCTTCGAGGCCGCCTCACGCTGAACGGTTTTTTCACGTGCAAACGCCAGGCGGCGTGAGCGGGGGGCTTTGTCGGACTGGGCTGACGCGAGGCCGCGCTGCCCTGAGCTGGCAGGCGCGCCGCCGCTGTTCTTCAATCGGGCAGGTTCAGCGGACAGGGGACAGCCATGGCGGTGATTTCCGGGGCCTGCCTTTGCGGGCAAGTGAAGTTTTCAGTCAGCGGCGAGCCGCTTCGCACAGGCATCTGCCACTGCACTGATTGCCGGCAGGAGAGCGGCTCGGCCTTCACCTTTTTCGGGGTCTGGCCTGCGACCCGGTTCGAACGCGCAGGAGAAACCGCGCAGTTCCGCGGCCGGCATTTCTGCCCGCGCTGCGGGTCGCGGCTGTTCTCGGTCGATGACCGGGAGGCCGAGATCAAGCTTGGCGCACTGTCGCAGGCGCCGACCGCTCTTGTGCCGAGCTATGAGCTGTGGGTAAAGCGCCGCGAGCCGTGGTTGCTGCCGATCCCGGGTGCCGAACAACACGAGCAAGACCGCGAAC